>NZ_JANSJN010000003.1:3761-41942 GCF_047462555.1 Synechococcus sp. B60.1 | reverse complement strand
TTCTGTGATTTGTGAACTTCCTCGCAGTCCTCAGCCTGCTCTGCAGGAGCAGGAGCGACCGCTTTCTGCCACAACCGCGGCTGTCCGGCCCGAATGGCCAAGCCACCCCCTGGATCCCTTGAATGGCGAAGAAATCCGGCAAGTGGTCAAAATCCTGCGTCAGGAGCGCCCTCTTGCTTCCCGCTGCCGCTTTGTCACCATCCAACTGCAGGAGCCGGAGCGGCCCTGGATGGAAGCTTGGCAACCGGGCCAACCCTGGGATCGGCAGGCGTTTGTGGTGCTGTTGGATCCCGCCGAGGGCAGCACCTACGAGGCGGTGGTCTCCCTCTCTCGGCAGCAGGTGTGCTCTTGGCAGCTCGTCCCCGGCGTGCAGCCGCCCCTTTTGGACGATGAGGTCTACGCCTGTGACCGCTTGCTCAAGGAGGATCCCCAATTTCTGGCCGCCCTGCAGCGGCGGGGCATTGCCGATGTGGAGCGGGTGATGGTGGACTACTGGACGGTGGGCTACTTTGGGATCCCGGAAGAAGAGGGGCGGCGGCTGGTGCGGGGTCTGTGTTTCCTGCGCACTTCCCCTTACGACAATGGCTATGCCCGTCCCCTCGAAGGCCTCTACCCCTGGATTGACCTCAACCAAATGCAGGTGATCAAGGTGGAGGATCGCGGCCCCTGGCCTCTGCCCCCGGAAGATGGCAATTTTGACGAGATCTTCTTCAAAGAGTTTCGCCGAGATTTGAAGCCTTTGGAAATTACTCAGCCCCAAGGGGTGAGCTTCCAAGTAGAAGGCCACCACATCCGCTGGCAGAAGTGGGATCTGCGCATCAGCTTTAACCCCCGCGAGGGGCTGGTGCTGCATCAGGTGAGCTATGAGGATCAGGGCCGCCTTCGCCCCATCCTCTATCGGGCTTCGGTAGCCGAGATGGTGGTGCCCTACGGGGATCCACGGGATCCCCACTGTCGCAAGAACGCCTTTGACGTGGGGGAATACGGCATCGGCATGCAGGCCAATTCCCTGCGCCTGGGCTGCGACTGCCTGGGGGAGATCTACTACTTCGATGCCTGGCTGCCCAGCAACAGCGGTGAGCCCATGCTCCTCAAAAACGCCATCTGCATGCACGAGGAGGACTTTGGCGTGCTCTGGAAGCACACCGACTGGCGCACGGAGCGAGCTCAGGTGCGGCGCTCGCGGCGGCTGGTGCTCTCTTTCTTTACCACCATCGGCAACTACGACTACGGCTTTTTCTGGTACTTCTACCAGGACGGCACGCTGGAGTTCGAGGCCAAGCTCACCGGCATCATCAACACCTGCGCCACCCTGCCGGGGGAGGAACCGGAGTTTGGCGTCTTGGTAGCGCCCCAATTGTCTGGCCTCAACCACCAGCACTTTTTTACCGTGCGCCTGGACATGGCGGTGGATGGGCCGGGCAACTCCCTCTACGAAGTCCATGCCGAGCCGCTGCCCTTGGGGCCGGATAACCCCTACGGCAACGCCTTCCGCGCCCGCTCCACCTTGTTGAGCACTGAGCAGGAAGCCAAGCAAACGGTGGATCCCTTGCGGGGGCGCTACTGGAAGATTGTCAACCCCAACCGCCACAACCGCCTGGGGCAGCCGGTGGCCTACAAGTTGCTCCCAGGAGAGAATGTCCGGTTCCTGGCCCACCCCGACTCCTGGCTGTATCGACGGGCAGGGTATTTGGCCCACCACCTCTGGGCCACGCCCTATCATCCTGGCGAGAAGTTCCCGGCGGGGGACTACCCCAACCAACACCCCGGTGGGGAAGGGCTGGTGAAATGGACACAAGCCAACCGATCCCTAGAAAATACCCGCCTGGTGCTCTGGTACAGCTTTGGCTGCAACCACTTCCCCCGCACCGAAGACTGGCCGGTGATGCCGGTTAGCTACATTGGCTTTCTGCTCAAGCCGTTGGGCTTCTTTGAGTGCAACCCGGCTTTGGATGTGCCCCCTCCCCCGCCGAAGAGCAAAAGCTGTTGTGGCTCGTAGCCGCACTGCAAGGTGGCTAGTCTTCCTCCTCGAGGATGCGAGGCACCTTGAAGAACATGTCAGCGCGGTCGGGGGCGTTGGCCAGGATCCCTTCAATGTCGGGGTAGGGCTCCACTTCATCGGGGCGAGTGGGCAACTCCATGTCCAACACGTGAAAGGTGGGCTCTACCCCTTCTGTATCCAGCTCTTTCAGTTGTTCCACATAGGCCAGGATGTCTGCCAGTTGTTGGGTGAACTGGATTTCTTCCTCCTCGGTTAGCTCCAGCCGCGCGAGGTGGGCGACGTGTCGTACTTCCTCGCGTTTCAGCATCTTCCCCTCCTGCCGGCAGGTTACCGGGTTACTCAGCTAGCTTTTAATTGTCTAACCAGTCTAGCTAAACTCAGGCACTTGGGAGAAAGCTCAATACAGCTCCAGGTTGGCGCGTCCCGTGGTCTTGAGCCAGTTTTGCGCCTCGATATAGTTGTTGGGCGCAATGCGAATGGCCCGGATCCAGTATTGAGCTGCCTCATCGAACAGGGCCTCTGCTGTCTCCTCGTCCCCGGCCTGCAGGCTCTGCTCGCCCTTGTGGTGCAGCAAGACGGCAATGTTATTTAGGGCAGAACAGAGGCGGGGATTCAGCTCCAGGGCCTGGTGGTAGTACTCCAGGGCTTTGTCCAGTTCGCCATTGCTCTGGTAGATCAGGCCCATGTTGTAGAGGATGTAGCTGCGGTCTTCGTCGTCTTGCTCCAGGGCCAGGGCTTCTCGGTAGTTTTCTAAGGCCTCGGCATATTCTCCCTCGCTCTGGGCCGCCATGCCGTCCCGGTAGTAGGCAAAGGCCTTCTTCTGTTCAGGACTCACCCCCGGCATCAGCTTCAGGATCAGGTCAGCCATGACGGTGAAGGTTTTGTCGATGAAGTTGTCGTTCTTCATGCTGCGCGGCATGATTGACCCCCTTAGAGCGCAGGACTGGGTATCTCTTCTTTGCGTTGTAGCATGCCTGTGGGATCCCGAGCGTGGCCTTAAGCCGGATGCTGGCCTGGGCGAGAAGAAGCTGAGGGGCGCTTGCGCAGGCGTACAGGGTGCCACTGCACGGTTTCGCCGGGAGAGACCTCCACCTCACAGGCTGTGTCGATAAGCCGCTGCGCCTGGGCTTGAGGGGTGGGGTAGCGGGCCAGATCTGCATCCACCAGGTGGGGATACTCCTGCAGCAGTTGCACAAGGAACTCCTGCAATTCCTCAGGGGTGAGAAATTGCTCCGGCAGGCCTGGGATCAGCAGCACGTAGTGGTTGGCAGCACGCAGCAGTTCTGGCTCCGGGTCTGCCATGGTTTCGGGTTGGTGTCTTTCTTCCCTCATAAACCAACGGGTTGCAGCTCTCTTGATATCCTGAACAAAGACTTTCTGGGTTCTCGTCCCCCCTCTTATTGGCGTTTGAGATTGCTTTTCCTATGTCCAAGCCCCGCACGCTTTCTGGAATCCAGCCCTCCGGCGAGTTGCACCTGGGCAATTACCTGGGGGCCATTAAAAACTGGGTGGCCGAGCAGGAGCACTACGAGAACTTCTTTTGCATTGTGGATCAACATGCCATTACTGTGCCCCAGGATCCCAAGCTGCTGAGGGAGCGCACCCGTTCTCTGTTTGCCCTCTACCTGGCCTGTGGCCTTAGCCTGGAGCACTGTGTGCTGTTTGTGCAGTCCCACGTGCCCGCCCACACAGAGCTGGCCTGGCTGTTCACCACCATTACCCCCATGAACTGGGCGGAACGCATGATCCAATACAAAGAAAAAAAAGAGAAACAGGGGGAGGAGACCAGCGTTGGCCTGTTCAGCTACCCGATTTTGCAGGCGGCGGATATTCTCCTCTACCAGCCCAAGTATGTGCCGGTAGGGGAGGATCAGCGGCAGCATATTGAGCTGTGTCGGGATATTGCCCGCCGCTTTAACGACCGCTTTGGCGAGGTGTTTGTGATCCCAGAGGCCCTGATTCGCCCGCAGGGGGCGCGGATCATGAGCTTGACCGATGGCACCCGCAAAATGTCTAAGTCGGATCCCTCGGATTTCAGCCGCATTCACCTGCTAGACGACCCCGACACGATCCGCAAGAAGATCCAAAAATGTAAGACCGACTCGATTCGGGGCATCACCTTCGACGACCCGGCACGCCCGGAGGCCCACAATTTGCTGACGATCTACATGCTCACCTCCGGCAAAAGCAAGGAGGAGGTGGCGGCTGAGTGCGCTGAGATGGGGTGGGGACAGTTCAAACCCCTCCTCGCCGACAGCATTATCGCCACCCTAGAGCCCATTCAGCAGCGCTACCGAGAGCTCTGGAGCAACCCAGACTATCTGCTGGCGCTGATCCGGGAAAATGCCGCCAAGGCTCGCGCTGTTGCCGAGCCAACGCTGCAAAGGGTGCGGGAGGCGATGGGGTTCCTGCCCCCCTAGGAGAAGGCTCCCTTAGTCGGGCCGGCCATCGCGGATCTCGACGGTGCTGAACTCCAGGCCCAGCTCCGAGAGGATCCCTGGCCAGGCCAAGCGCAGGCGCTCCTGCCACTCCTGCCGGTGGTTGATGACATACACGCAGACCAGGGTAATGCCCACTCCCACCCACTGCAGCCGGGTCAGGGTCTCGCCCAGGAAGGTGCTGCCGAAGAGAAGGGCAAAGATGGGGGTGAGAAACGTGAGGGAGCTGAATTCGGTGAGGTTTTCCTGGGAGGCGAAATAGAAGAAGAGGGCGTAGGCCACGGCGCTCCCCAACACGGAGGCATAGAGCAGGCCCAGCCAGTGGGCGCCGCTCAGGTGCTGCCATTGCTCGCTTTCTGTTAGCGCCGAGAGCAGGATCAAGGGCAGGCTGCCCAACACCATGTGCCAGCCCGTCGCCAACACCGGATCGGCCACCTCCGCCACCTTGGGCATCATCACGGTGCCGATGGCCATCGACAGGGAAGCCAGCAACATCCAGACGACGCCAGCCCCCACCTGCAGGGATCCTTCCCCGCCGAGGCCGATAAGGCCAATGCCGACCACACCCAGCCCCAGACTCAGCCAGCCCAGGGATCCCATCCGCTCGCGGTAAAACCAGTTGGCCATCAAAGCCACCGCCAGCGGCTGCGAGTCGATCAGTACGGATCCCAGCCCGGCGCCGGTCTCTCTCAACCCTTGCGCCAAAAATCCCTGAAAACAGGTGCCGTCCACCAGGGCGAAGGCCAGGACCCACAGCCACCCTCGCCGCCCCTGGGGATGCCAGGGCTGAGATGCCTCAGAGGCCCGCCCTTGCCAAAGCCGAAAGGCCAAAACCAGGATCCCGGCTGGCAACAGCCGCAGAATGGCAATGAAGAGAGGAGTGGTCTCGGAGAGGGCATCCCGCATTGCCACCATCGCCGAGCCCCACAGGAAAAAAGGGGCGATCATCAACAGGCGTTGCCAGATAGGCTGAGGGAATAGGCCAGATTGCGCCATAGGTGCTTCAAGCTCGCAGACAGAAATTAACCCTATGTTAAGCGCTGCGGCAGTTCGGTTACAAATCTTAATTTTAATTACTGATGGGTGATGCGCAGCATGGGATCCCTGGAGGGCTTTCTCAACCTGGATAAACCAGCAGGGCTCACCTCCCACGACTGTGTGGCGGTGGTGCGGCGGGTCTTGCGCACGCGCCAGGTGGGGCATGGTGGCACCTTGGATCCGGCGGCAACGGGAGTTCTGCCCATTGCCGTAGGGCGGGCGACGCGCTTTTTGGCCTTTCTGCCGGGGGATAAGGTCTATCGGGCAACCTTCCGCTTTGGGCAGCGCAGCGACACCGACGATGCCGAGGGGCAGATCCAGGTGGGATCCCCTTGTCCGGAGCTGAGCCGCGAGCAGGTGGAGGAATGTCTGCAGGAGTTTGTCGGCGAGATTGAGCAGGTGCCGCCTCTTTACAGCGCCATCAAGCGGCAGGGGAAAAAGCTCTATGAGCTGGCCCGGGCCGGGGCAAAGGCAGCAGAACTGGGGCTGGAGCCGCGGCGGGTGGTGATTCGGCACCTGCAGATCCTGGGCTGGCGCCCTGGCGAGTTCCCGGAAGTGGATCTGGAGATTGCCTGTGGCCCTGGCACCTACATCCGCGCCCTCGCCCGCGACCTGGGAGAGAAATTGGGCTGCGGAGGCTTGATGAGCCGCCTGCGACGGTTGCAAAGTGGCCCCTTTCGCATCCAAGAGAGCCTGCCCCTGGAGCAGTGGCAGGGATCCGCCGATCCCGCCGCCGCCCTGCTGCCGATTGAGTGGGGATTTCGCGGTTGGGACTCAGTATCCTTGTCTCCGGCTGAGGCGCAGCGCTGGCAACAAGGTCAGGCCATTCCCCTGGATCCTGCTCAGGCCACTGCCGAGACTCTGCGGGTGAAGAGCCAACAAGGAGCGTTCTTAGGGTTGGGACACTGCCAAGGCAGGCTGCTCAGGCCACTGCGGGTGCTGCTGCCGGATCCCTAGAGCGTTGCAGAAAGGTTACATTTTCGTAACAACATCTGCCATTGTCTCAGGAGAAGGCAGGAAAGAACCCCCCGCATGCTAAACTTCTGGGGGCAAGTGGGGAGCTTGGAGCGCTGCCGGTGTTGGGCTTTGGCTCGATTTTCCAAGGCTGGCCTTTGGACGTTGCCGGCAAAATTCTCATCTCAAGCTACTTTTACATAGAGTTACAGGAACGGAGTTGGGGATATGCGGGATGCCGTAACCACACTGATCAAAACCTACGACCTGACAGGCCGCTACCTGGATCGGAATGCCATGGACGCGCTCAAGGCCTTTTACGATTCGGGTCTGCGGCGCATCAAGGCCGTGAAGGTGATTAACCTCAACTCGGTGGACATTGTCAAGACGGCTGCCGCGGCTATGTTTGCCCAGGTGCCAGATCTGATCCGTCCGGGTGGCAACGCCTACACCACCCGCCGCTACGCCACCTGTTTGCGGGATATGGACTACTTCCTGCGCTACGCTTCCTACGCCCTGGTGGCTGCTGATACCAGCATCTTGGACGAGCGCGTCCTGGCTGGCCTGCGGGAAACCTACAACTCCCTGGGGGTGCCGATTGCTCCGACGGTGATCGGGATCCAGAACATGAAGCAGCGCACCCTGGAGCTGCTCGGCTCCGACGAGGATTACAGCTTTGTGGCCGAGCCCTTCGATTACATGAGCGCTAAACTCAGCGAAACCGACATCTAACCTACTCGTCGGCGTAGGGATTGGCCGGCACCGGCATTGGTTCCACCTGCTCGGCCAGGATTACCAACTGAGGCTGGCCATCCCGTTGCTCCACGGCCATTCGTCCTTCCAGACGCAGCCAACTGTCCGGAGCCAGCTCCTCCGAGCGGAACCAGCGCACTGGCAAGCCGACCGGGTAGGCATCGGCAGCGCAGCAACTCACCAAAAAGCGAGCGATGACAAAGTGGTCAGGTTGCTCGTCAGGAACGACGAACCCCTGCACCCGCACCGGCTGGCCCTCATAGGTATAGGGATCTGGGTAGACATCCAGGGTGCGCACCCAGTCCAGCAGGGTGCGCTGGCGTGGGTCAATCTTGGGACGAAAAGCCTGCGGCTGGCTGCGAGAGGCACCCAGATAGGGAGATACCCCCCGGTTGAGGGCCGTCTGGCTGGAGAGGGGACGGGGCTCGACCCAAAACCCCAGCAGCGCCGTCAGGATCAAGAGCGCCGCCCCCAGGCGCGGCCCCAACAGGGAGACATGGCTTTCCGAGGGCGCGACTTTGGCCCCCCGCCACCGGCTAATCCCCAGGCCCAGTAGGCACAGGCCGGCCAGCAGAGCCACGTTTACGTAGGCGGGGTTAATCAACAGCGGCAGGGTGCCCCGCCAGCGGTAGACGATGAGCAGGCTCCCCAAGAGCATTAACCCAGCAGCATCCCAATAGGCTGGGTTACCCCAGCAGAGCCAGGAGGCCGATCCAAGGCCACCTCTGTTTACTTTTGACCGCGCCTTGCCGCCGAGAGAGCCAGAACCACCTACGGGCATGGGCTAGCGCTTGCCTCCACAACTCCGAAGCTTATTGACACTCCCACCGCCTAAAGGTGGGGAATTCTTACGCCGTTCAACAACGAACTCGTAAAGACGCTGTCAAGACACCTCTAGACAGTTCCTTGAGGCAAAGCTCCAAGGTTCTGCTTGCTTTTCTGTTCGCGTCAACGGGATGGAGTCCTTGCAGGTTGGCTGAGACGTTGTCATCTCCCAGCCACTTGCCACCGGTTGGGTTTCTCACCGTGATTAGGTGCTCGCCTGGGAACGGTACGCCTTCTCGGCAAGTATACTCAACTATACTACTGACGAGCACCTAAAGTTGCTTACGGGCGCGGGGCTAGCAAGCTATCCTTCTGGGCAATGTAAGGGATCCCTGCCTTCCCAGGCGCGGTTCTCTTGGCTTATGCTAGTGAACAACTCCCGACACTCATCTTCGTTGAGTCAACACAACATGGCTTACGCCACGCTGCGCCAACCGATAGCGTATGGGCTTCACGCTTCCCAGACTTGTGTATACAGAGGTCTCAGCGTGCTGCTATCATGCAACCCACGGCGGGAAACTCTCCAGAGATTTAACTTGTTTTGCTCAATTGTAGGACGAACGGCTTTCATCCCGACACGGATTGGCTCTTGAGTCAACACAATTCACCAATACGATGCGGGGCTTCCCGCCGATTAAGCTAACCATTGTTCAGAGACCCCCTTGCCGGTGTATCCTCGGTAGCGCAGTGGCAAGTGCGGGGCAGCAGGTCGAGCCAAACCAAGCCTGAACACCTGAGAAGATGAAAGCCATCCTCATGAGCGTGCCCGGGGGGCCGGAGGTTTTGCAGCTTCAGGAGGTGCCCGACCCTGAGATCCGCGGCGAGCGGGAGCTACGTGTCCGCCTTAGGGCCGCCGGCGTCAACCCCATCGACACCAAGCTGCGGCGGCGAGGCACCTTCTACCCCGAAGAGATGCCGGCCATTTTGGGATGTGATGGTGCCGGCGTTGTAGAAGCCGTAGGATCTGGGGTCAGGCAGTTTCAAGTTGGAGACGAAGTTTACTTCTGCCACGGCGGCCTGGGCAGGCAGGCGGGGAACTACGCCGAGCTGATCGTGGTCGATGAGCGCTTTGTCGCTCCCAAGCCCAAGTCCCTCAGCTTTGCCGAGGCTGCCGCTGCCCCCCTGGTGCTGATCACCGCTTGGGAAGCCCTCTACGACCGGGGACGGTTGCAGGCTGGCCAAAAGGTGCTTATCCACGCCGGGGCAGGGGGTGTCGGCCATGTGGCCATCCAACTGGCCCGTCTGCGGGGATGCCAAGTGGCTACCACTGTGAGCACGCCGGAAAAGGCCGAGTTTGTCCGTTCCCTGGGAGCCAGCTTGCCCATCTTCTATCGCCAGACCAACTTTGTGCGAGCCGTTCTGGATTGGACGGAGGAGGAGGGAGTGGATCTTGCTCTCGATACCCTTGGCGGCCCAGTGCTGGAGCAGACCTTCCCTGCCGTGCGCGTGTACGGCGATCTCGTGACCCTGCTGGCGCCAGCCCCAGAGACCGATTGGCGGGTGGCCCGCGACCGCAACTTGCGAGTGAGCTTTGAGCTGATGCTCACCCCGATGCTGAAGAACCTTATCGTTGCCCGGCAAAACCAGGCGGAGATCCTCCGGCAGTGCGCCCGCCTCATTGACCAAGGCCAACTGCACATCCGGCTCAGCCACACCTTTCCCCTGGCCGAAGCGGCTGCCGCTCACCGGCTGCTGGAACAGGGATCCGTTTTGGGCAAAATTGCCTTAACCATCTCCGACTAGGCATGCTGGAGGAGGCCCTGCCCGGATCCGAGTCTATGGCCACTCCTCTCACCCCTCACCTGTTGGAGAACGAGAGTTTCTACGAGAATGCCCTCTGCTGGCTAGGGCGACCGCAGACGGCCTATCGGCTGCTGAGCGAAGCGGTTTTTCCGGCCATCTCCTCTTGGGTGCGGGGAGAGGTGGACAGCTACTCCTTCAATCACTGGCAACCGGAGGACGTGCGCACCTTTCTCTACCCGGTGGTGGTTCTGGGAGACCAGGAGACCCTTGTTCTCGCCAGCGAGGCCCTGCTCCTCTGCGGCAGCGGCAACTACTACAACCCCTGTGACTTGGCCATTGTGGTCTTCGTGCAGCAGCCCCAAGAGCTGTTCAGCCAACTGATGCAACGCATCCGCCGCGCCGAAGCCATCATCACCCGCGGACCGGAGGTGCGCATGCTCTCTGAACAGGTGAGCCTGGCCAAACGGGGGCGAGACTACATCAACACGAAGTATCTGGTCTGGCCCTACGCCCTTTCTGCTGCCGCTCAAGATACTTTGGTCAAACAGGGGATTAGCGTTATCCGTCTTTCACCGCAAGCGGCCGCCCTGCCCTTGGGAGACTAAGCTGAGGGCAATTTGGAGGAAAATGGGGATCCCTGACTTTTCCGTCTCCATCTTTATGGCCGATGCCCACCTGCCGCCGCTAATCCAAGCGATGTTGGAGCCGGGGTTTTACCCCCATCCGGTGCGGGAGCCGATTCAGCTCGTCCAAACCCACATTTCCTACGTTTTCTTGACAGGGGACTACGCCTATAAGGTGAAGAAGCCTCTGGATTTTGGCTTTTTGAATTTCACCACCCTGGAGCGGCGACGCCACTTTTGTCAAGAAGAGCTGCGCCTGAACCAGCGCGGCGCGCCGGGGCTTTATCTACAGGTGTTGCCCATTGTGCGTGCCAAGGGCCGGTTTCAGCTTGACGGCAGTGGCGAGCCCGTGGAGTACACCCTCAAAATGCGGCAGTTTCCCCAAGAGCAACTCTTCAGCAACCTCCTCGAGCGGGGGGAGCTGACCCCAGCCTTGATGGAGGAGCTAGGGCGGGCGGTGGCGGCCTTTCACGCCCAGGCGGAGACCAACGACTACATTCGCAGCTTTGGCCGGCCAGAGCGGGTGCGGGAGGCCTTCGACGAGAATTACGCCCAAACCCAGCGCTACATCGGCGGCCCTCAGACGGTTGATCAATATCGGGAGACGCAAGCCTACACGGATCGCTTTTTTGCCGAGCGGCAGGAGCTGTTTTACCAGAGGATGGCCCAAGACCGCATCCGCGAAGGCCACGGGGATCTACATCTTGGCAACCTCTGTTGGTGGGAAGGCCAGATCTTGCTGTTTGATTGCATTGAGTTCAACGAGGCCTTCCGCTTTGTGGATACGATGTACGACGTCTCCTATGCGGTGATGGATTTGGACGCTCGCCACCGCCCCGATCTGGGCAATGCCTATTTGAACACCTATCTGGAAGAAACGGGTGACTGGGAAGGACTAAAGATCTTGCCCATTTACCTCAATCGCCAGGCCTATGTGCGGGCCAAGGTCACCTCTTTTTTGCTGGACGATCCTGCCGCCTCGGAAGCTTCCAAAGCCAATGCCTTCCACACTGCCGCCCGCTACTACCGCCTGGCCTGGGAATACACCCTTCCCAAACAGGGGCAGTTGTTTTTGATGGCTGGCCTGTCGGGAGCAGGCAAAAGTACGGTGGCCCGCTACCTGGCCCGCCAGCGGGGGGCCATCCACATTCGCTCCGACGCCGTGCGCAAGCACTTGGCCGGGATCCCTCTGCGGCAGCGGGGGGGGCCAGAGGTGTATACGCCCGAGATGACCGACAAGACTTATCGCCGCCTGGTGCAGTTGGGAGTGGAGTTGGCCCGGGAAGGTTACAGCGTGATTCTGGACGCCAAGTTTGACCGGCAAGCGCTGCGGGGCATGGCGATTGAACAGGCCCAACAGTGCGGGATCCCGTTGCGCATCCTCTACTGCCATGCTCCTGAACCTGTCCTCCGAGAGCGCCTACAACGGCGAACACTCCCTTCATCGGGCCCGGGTGAGCTGCTGAACGTCGCCGACATTGCCGATGCCACCGCCGATCTCCTTGCCCAGCAGCAGGCGCAGTGGCAGGACTTTTCCGAGGGGGAGCGGCGTTTTCTACAGGTTTTGGATACCAGCCAAGATTGGCAAGCGCAACTGCAGCGGAGCTAGGTCTCGACTCCAACTGACCAACCTCGGGAGAATGGTTACCAGCAAAGTGCATTCTGCCGTTTCCAGGTTAGAGGCTGGCCGCAGCCCCTGTTAAACAGGGATCCGGATCCCAGGCGGCGGTCAGGTGAAGAGTTTTTCTCTGGGAAGAGAGTTGGGCAAGAATCGAGGCGGTGCAGGAGGAGCCAAGGGTGAGCGAGGTAAGGGCTGAAGATTTACGCCTGATGTTTCTGTTTGAAGGCTTTTCCCCTGAAGTGCTAGAGCCGCTGGCTCGCCAGATGTCGCTGCGCTCCCACCCTGTTAACCAGGCCATCCTGTTACAGAACGACTGGGGCAACGCCGTCTATTTCATCCTAGAGGGTTGGGTCAAGATTCGCACTCACGATCTGGAGGGCCGGGAGGTTACCCTCACCATTCTTGGCCCAGGGGAGATCTTCGGGGAAATGGCCGCCTTGGACGAGGCGCCCCGCTCCAGCGATGTGATTGCCCTGACAGCCACCAAGGTCTGCTGTCTGTCGGCCCAGAACTTTCTGGCTCTTTTGGCTGCCGATGCGCAGGTTGCCATCCGCCTTGCCCAGCTCATGTCGCGACGTTTACGGCAGATCAACCGTCGCCTGCAATTGCGGGAGGCCAGCAGCGTCGCTCGCGTCGCCGATATCCTGCTCTTCTTGGCGGAGTCGCGGGGGTGGGTCGGTCGCAAGGGGGTAGAAATCCCCAATTTGCCCCATCGGGAGCTGAGCAGCTTGAGTGGCCTTGCCCGGGAAACGGTTACCCGCGTCCTTGCCAAGCTGGAGCAGGAGGACCTGATCCGCCGGGATCGGCAGCGGGACATCCTCTGTATCCCCCAGATGGATGCCCTGGAAAAGCTAATTGGCTAAAGTGAGGGTCGGCACCCGTTGCCAAAAGCCCTCTCGGCATCCTAAAATAATGGTTCCAGAGCCGGGATAGCTCAGTTGGTAGAGCAGAGGACTGAAAATCCTCGTGTCACCAGTTCGAGTCTGGTTCCTGGCATCTGCCAATAACAGGTCAAGATGGGCTCAGGTCTGCAACCTGAGCCTTTTTGTTGCCGGGAATTCCCAGTTTTTGCCTTTTGCGAAACCGCTTCTGCCGGCTCTATGGCAAAAATCAGTTCTCGCGGCGCACAGCGCTCTCGTGCCATCTGCCCAATATCTTGTCTGACAAAGCGCTCAAAGCCACAAAGATCAGGATCCCTAGGCCGGTAACCAGCACCAAGGCGGCAAACATGCGAGGCACCTGCAAATTAAAGCTAGAGATCAAGATTTGGTAGGCGATCCCGGCCCGTTGCCCACCGGTGCCGGCGACGAACTCCGCCACCACGGCCCCGATCAAAGAAAGGCCACCGCTAATGCGCAGGCCCCCCAGAAAATAGGGCAGAGCACTGGGCAGACGCAAGTAGATCAAGGTTTGCCAGCGATTGGCCTTGTACAGTTGAAACAGGTTGAGCAGGTTGTGATCGACACTGTTTAATCCCAGGGTGGTGTTGGAGATAATTGGGAAAAAGGCGACAATCCAAGCGCAAACCACCATTGCAGCAAACGTATTGTTGCGCAGCCAGATGATGATCAGCGGCGCGATGGAAACAATGGGCGTTGTTTGCAAAATCACCGCATAGGGAAAGAGGCTGCGCTCAATCCATTTGCTCTGGGCAAACAAAATCGCCAACAAAAGCCCTGAGACCGTGGCCAAAAGGAACGCCACCACCGTAATTTGCAGGGTGATCAAAAGGGAAGGAAAAAGGGATCCCCAGTCTCGCACCAGGGTTTGCACCACCAAAATCGGCCCCGGCAATAGATAGGGGGGCACCCCCGTTAGCCGCACAGCCACTTCCCAGCCCACCAGAAAAAGGATCCCGACGATCCCAGGGGCAATCACATCCAGGTTGAACCACTTGCGCAGATCCCATCCTTGCCCGGAGGTCGGCGGCGCAGAGCCAGACACCTTAGCCGCATCAGTGGGTTGGGGCCTGAGTTTTTCTTCCACCGCGCTGTTCAGTCGCGGCAGATCGCTATCCAGCCAGGGCCCAGAGGAGCGCTCCGGTGTGCCAAGCAGGGATCCCAGCCGGTGAGACAGCCAATCGAGAAGGAAACTGAAAGGACTTAGCATGGTGGAGGGGGAATCAAGGGCTCTAAGACCAGGAATGCCGCCAAAGGGGGATCCCGTCAGCGCAGCCGTCCGGCAGAGAGGGGGCACAGGTAGGGATCCTGATCCGTGTCGCGCATGGCCTCCCGCAAACGGGTCGCGACCTCCCGGCAATAGTCGTTGTAAAGGGGCGAGGTGCGAAACTCTTCCGAGCGGGGGTAGGGTGCCTCAATGGGGATATCCGCCACCACCCGCCCAGGGCGGGCTGCCATCACCACCACGCGGTTGGACAGATAGACAGCCTCGTAAATGTTGTGGGTAACAAAAATCACCGTCCAGCGCTTCTCCTGCCACAACTCGAGCAGTTCGCTGTTCAGCTTGCTGCGGGTAATCTCGTCCAAGGCGCCGAAGGGCTCGTCCATGAGCAGCACCTGGGGTTTGGTTACCAAGGCGCGGGCAATGGAAACCCGCATGCGCATACCGCCGGACAGCTCGCGGGGAAAACTGCGCTCAAACCCCCGCAGGCCCACCAGGTGGAGGGCTTCCAGAACCTCTCGTTCGGCTTTGGGCTGGGGCTCACCAGCCAACTTCAGAGGTAGGCGCACGTTGTCCATCACCGTTGCCCAGGGCATGAGGGCCGGCTCCTGAAACACAAAGGCCAATTTGGGTTGCCCCTGGGAGGTGTTTTGCCCCCATTCGATAGATCCCGTGGTTAGGTGGCCCAACCCAGCAATCAGCCGCAGCACCGTGCTTTTCCCGCAGCCAGAGGGCCCCACCAAGCTGACGAACTGCCCTTCCTGGATGGCCATGTTCATGTCTTGCAAAGCCACCGTGCCATTGGAATAGACCTTGCTGACATGGTTAAGGGTAATGACAGAGGCAGACATGGCTCGTGGTTCCCAGACCAGAAGACAAAGGGATCCCTTCTCCATCCAGAAAGAGAAGGACGCTCAGTACCATTAAAAAACACAGAGGGATAGCTGGGTAGCCCTGGACTTGAGGGCGGGACGGAAAATCCCGTCAGCAACTTTAGTTGCTCATCAATGGTATGGTTGCTACCAAGGTGGTACTGTTCCCAGGCGAGCCCCTAAAACGGTGAAAAACTCAGCCAGTGGCAAGCGTCCGGGAGAGACTAACATCTCAGCCAACCTGCAAGGACTCCGTCCCGCTGACGCGAACAGAAAAGCAAGCAGAACCTTGGAGCTTTGCCTCAAGGAACTGTCTAGAGGTGTCTTGACAGCGTCTTTACGAGTTCGTTGTTGAACGGCGTAAGAATTCCCCACCTTTAGGCGGTGGGAGGGTCAACCCCCGCCCTCCCTCAGATGTGGTTTCCAGAGAGTTTCTTGGGCAAAACTTGCCAGTTGCCAGCCCTGACCCTGAACCCCGGTCTGAGCGGCAAGCCGGTATGATAATGCCGATCACCCCTTAGCCCCAGAATCTATGGGATCCCAATTTAAACGGGTTGCAGGCGCCGTTACCGCCCCACGAGGGTTCCGCGCTGCTGGCGTGGCTGCCGGCCTCAAGCCCTCTGGAGCTGCCGATCTGGCTTTGATCGTCTCTGACTGCAATGCAGTGGGAGCTGGCGTTTTCACTACCAACCAGGTCAAGGCCGCTTGTGTT
Organism: Synechococcus sp. B60.1; assembly: GCF_047462555.1. Classification (NCBI taxonomy): domain Bacteria; kingdom Bacillati; phylum Cyanobacteriota; class Cyanophyceae; order Synechococcales; family Synechococcaceae; genus Synechococcus; species Synechococcus sp. B60.1. The sequence continues at coordinate 26,240 of NZ_JANSJN010000003.1, read as the reverse complement.
ACCTATAACCAAAGGATCCTCGCCCAAGGGCAACCGGTGCGGGCCATCCTTTGCAACGCCGGCCAAGCCAACGCCTGTACAGGAGAAGAAGGGGAGCGCAACAACACCCAACTGGCTCTCTGGGTAGGAGAACGGCTGGGGATCCCGGCCCAACAGGTGCTCACTGCCTCGACAGGGGTGATCGGGCGGCAATTGGAAATGGCCAAAATCGAGGCAGCCCTGCCCCGCCTGATCGACAGCCTCTCGCCCACAGGAGGAGAGAGCGCCGCCCGCGCCATCCTCACCACTGACCTGGTAACCAAGAGTACAGCCCTAGAGGCCGAGATCGACGGCTACACCATCCGGGTGGGAGGCATTGCCAAGGGATCCGGCATGATCCACCCCAACTTGGCGACGATGCTGGCTTTCTTGACCTGCGACGCGGCTGTAGATCCCCACCTGTGGCAGCAGCTCCTCCAGCAGGCTGCCGACCTCAGCTTTAACCAAATCACCGTGGACGGGGATACTAGCACCAATGACATGGTACTGGCCCTGGCCAATGGCCAAAGCGGGATCCCCCCCCTGCAGGCCAGCACGGAAGCGGCCCAGACTCTGGCGGAGATGGTCGTTCAGGTCTGCATTGACCTGGCCAAGGCCATTGCCCGCGATGGGGAAGGGGCCACCAAGCTGCTGGAGATCCGGGTGCAGGGAGCTCCCAACGATAGGTCGGCCCGGCAGATGGCCCGCGTGATCGCCAGCTCTCCCCTGGTGAAGGCAGCAGTTTTTGGCAATGATCCCAACTGGGGACGAGTGGCCGCCGCTGCTGGGCGGTCTGGGATCCCCTTTGACAGCCGTCGCTTGGAGGTTCGCCTGGGGGATTTTCTGCTGTTGCAGGGGGGAATGCCTTTGGCTTTTGATCGCCAGGCAGCCTCCGAGTACCTAAAGAAAGGAGACCCAGTAGTCTTCACCGTGGATCTCCACCAGGGATCTGGCCAGGGCGTTGCCTGGGGCTGCGATCTCAGCTACGACTACGTACGCATCAACGCCGAGTACACCACCTAGACAGCCCGCGGCAGCCAGAAGAACTAGAAGCTGAGGCTCTCCCAGGAGACGTTGATGTCTTCCAGGAGCAGCGACTTGTTGTAGATCTGCAGGATGATCAGCAAAAAGATGCCAAACAGCACCATAAAGACCGCCATCAGAGGTGTGGTGCCCCAGCCAGGGGCCACCTTGCCGTATTCCGAGTTGAGGGGACGCAGCAGATCGCCCAGTTTGGTACGAATAGCCATAGGTTCTCGCGCTAGGTCAAAGAGAGGACAGGTTTACCCAGTCGGAGGTCAGCACGGCGGCAGATCCCAGCCAGACAGCCTCCTTTTAAAATCACGCTAACAGAATCTGGTCACTTCCCTTTGCCGCCGGCAATGAATTGTAAACTTGTGTAATATGTAGGGAGATTCTCTCAGAATTGAAGAGTTAGCTATGGAATCCACCCTTTCGCTGGTTGTGGCCATTGCGGCGACAACCATCTGCATCACCGCCTTTGCCATCTACACGGCCTTTGGCCCCCCTGCCAAAAACTTGCAGGATCCCTACGAGATGCACGAGGATTGAAGCCGGTCGTTTTGCGGTTCCAGTGCATGCCTGCTCGGTTACCCTCTCGTCTCCCCTTCCACAAATACCAAGGCCTGGGGAACGACTTCATCTTGGTGGACAACCGCCACCAGTCCCAGCCCTGTCTGACTCCAGAAGAGGCCGTTGCCCTGTGCAACCGCCGCTTTGGCGTGGGGGCAGATGGGGTTATCTTCCTGCTGCCGGGGCAGGTGGGGGCCGATTTCAGCATGCGCCTGTTCAACAGCGACGGCTCGGAGGCGGAAATGTGCGGCAACGGGATCCGCTGTTTGGCCCGCTTTTTACAGGATCTGGGGATCCCCGCTCAGGATGGTGCCTACCAGATCCACACCTTGGCGGGGCGGATTGTGCCGCGGGTGCAGCCCGATGGCCTGGTGACAGTGGACATGGGGATCCCTCGCCTGTTGGCCCAGCAGATTCCCACCACGCTGGCCGGGCCAGAGGAGAAGGTGATTCGGCAACCGCTCCCAGTGGCCGGGCGGGAGTGGCCGGTGACGGCGGTGAGCATGGGCAACCCCCATTGCGTGGTCTTTCTCGAGGAGGAGGGATCCCTGGAAGAGCTGGATCTGGAAAGGGTAGGCCCCCTGTTTGAGCATCACCCCGCCTTTCCGGAGCGCACCAACACCGAATTCGTGCAGGTGCTCAGCCCTAACCGCCTGCGGCTGCGGGTTTGGGAGCGAGGGGCAGGGGCGACGCTGGCCTGTGGAACAGGGGCTTGTGCCGCCCTAGTAGCTGCCGTCTTGGAAGAGCGGGCCAAGCCCCAAGCCACGGTAGAGCTGCCGGGAGGCAGCCTGGAGGTTCGCTGGGATCTTGACACCCAACACGTGTGGATGACAGGGCCAGCCCTGCCCGTTTTCAGCGGCACCACCGCCGATTGAGAGGTCTCAGGATCCCAGCCCCAGCAGGAGAAGAGCCAGCAGGGTGAGAATCCCATAGGCAGTGCTCCAACCCTGCCGCCAGATCAACGCCACTGCCAGGCCCAACAAGACCAGCCCCAGCCCCAGGCCGAGGCGTAGGAACAGAGGATGAACCCACTGGTTGAGGGAGCGTTTGAGCCAGGGGAAGATCACCCCCAAGCCGAAGGCCAACGCCACTGGGATCCAGTCGATCCCGCTCGTCCGCTCCCAGCCCAGCAGGTAGAGGCCACCCAGGCAAAGGCCCAAGCCAAAAAGCAGCACCCGCATGGTGGGATAGTCTTGCCGGTAGCTGGAGGCGCGGCTCCAAGCTCCCTCCGGCCTGCTCAGGGTCAACGGCTCAACCACAAAGCTTTCACTCCACTCCGGCGCTGCTTCAGTTTGACCACGGCACCAGAGGTAGACGTTGACTTTGCGCAACCCCTGCAGCAGTGAGGCCTCGACAGCGCTGCGCACCACCTCCATCACCTGCAGCGTGTCCACCACATCGCCGGGCAGCCGTTCCAGCAGCACATTCAGCACCTGACCCTTCAGCTCGGCGCGGCCAAACAGCCGCAGATCGGCTAGCTTGTAGTCGAGGATTTGGTTTAAGGTCTTGAGCTGGTGGCGCATGGATCCCGGCACCCAGCCGTTTTAAGGTTGTCCATAGCTCTGCTAAACCAGTTTAGCGGTTGGGAAGAGGCAGGGGAAAAGCGGGATCCAAGGCCGTCAAACGCGCGTGCGAATGCACTGGCGAATGCGGAGGTTAGATTGCTCCAGATCGGCGAACCCGCTCAGGAGGGTGCCTTGACTGTCCAAAAGCAGCAAGGCGGCCTGGCGGCGAAAATCGATCCCGGGCAGCACCTCGGCAGCCACCTCCTGCAGTTTTTGGATGGCTGATCCCTCGAAATCGACCGAGACATAGACAAACGGAGAAACCAAGCGGGGATCCGTCGGCACGCTGTCTCGAATGGCCTGCAAAACCAAATTGCGCACCAGCAGCAGCCCCCTGCCGTCTATCAGCACGATCTGGCGCAGGCGGGGATTTTGCCCAAACTCCAGGGCCAAACTTTTGGAGAGGGCCTCCGCTTGGGAGCGAGTTTGGCTGTTGGTCAAGATCAGCACCTGCAGGCCGTCGGAACTGCTTAAGTCAAGTGGATCCCCGGCAACGCTTTCCAGCTTGAGATCAAGAGAGGCGTTGGGACTGCCCTTGCTGGGGCAGTTGCCGGCTTGAGCTGGAGCCAACGGGCCCGCGGAGAGGAGAGCAAAGGTAGCAACCCCCAAAGCGATCAGTCTTTTTGGAAAGCCAAGCGGGCAGCAATTAGGTGGGGCCCCGCAACTAAGCAAAACTCGTTTCATAGCAGCAAGTTCTGGGGTGAGCTGGCCAAATCTTAACTAATCTTCATCTTTAGCTTTGGCGCTCTAGAGTACCTTTTGGGCTTCCCAAGCCTGTTGGGTTGCCAGCCAGCCTGCGCCCATAATGGAAAGCAGTTTCTCGTTGGCGGCAGATATGACTTCTGGCTCCTTGTTGGATGGCCTCAATCCTTCTCAACGCCAAGCGGTGCAACACTTTTGCGGCCCCTTGCTGGTGGTGGCGGGGGCAGGTTCCGGCAAGACGCGCACCCTTACCCACCGCATCGCCTACCTCATCCGCCACTATCGGGTGGATCCGGAGGAGATTTTGGCTGTTACCTTCACCAACAAGGCCGCCCGCGAAATGAAGGAGCGCATCGAGCAGCTTTTTGCCGAGCAGGAGGCACAGGAGCAGTTTGGGATCCCACTTGCGCAACTGGAGCCGGCCCAGGCAACGCGCTTGAAGTCCAGCGTTTACCGCCGCTGGATTAAGCCCCTCTGGATCGGCACGTTCCACAGCCTATTTGCCCAAGTCTTGCGCCTGGAGATTGAAAAGTACCAGGATCCCAAGGGACGCAAGTGGACTCGTGACTTCTCAATTTTCGATGAGTCGGACGCCCAATCCCTGGTTAAAGAGATTGTAACTAAGCAACTCAATTTAGATGAGCGCCAGTTCGATCCAAGATCGGTGCGGTACGCCATCAGCAAGGCCAAAAACCAGGGTTGGACTCCCGCCGATCTGGAGCGCCACCAGCCCAACTTCCGGGGCCGCATCCTGGCTCAGGTTTACGAGCTCTACGAAGATCAACTGGCGGCCAATAACGCCCTCGACTTCGACAACTTAATTTGGATCCCGGTACAGCTGTTTCGCCAAAATGAGCAGGTCTTGGCTTACTGGCACCAGCGCTTCCGGCACATTCTAGTGGACGAGTACCAAGACACCAACCGCACCCAGTATGAGCTGATCCGGCTGCTGGTCACCAACGGCGAGACCCGCAGATCTCAGTTGGATTGGAAAAACCGGTCGATCTTTGTCGTGGGAGATGCAGATCAAAGCATCTATCGCTTTCGTGGGGCAGACTTCACCATTTTGCTGGAGTTTCAAGAGACCTTTGGCGATGGCCTCCCAGATGACGATACCCGCACCCTGATCAAGCTGGAGGAAAACTATCGCTCTACAGCTACTATTTTGCAGGCAGCTAACGTCCTCATTGAGAAAAACACCGAGCGCATTGATAAAGTTCTCCGGCCAACTCGCCCCTTGGGCAATCCCATCGTTTGCTACCAGGCGGAGGACGAGATCGCTGAGGCTGAGTTTGTAGTCAACACCATCCGCAGGTTACACAGCCAAAATCCCAACTTTTCCTGGGGAGATTTTGCCATTCTCTACCGCACCAATGCCCAGTCTCGCCCCTTTGAAGAGGTTCTGCTGCGCTGGGGGATCCCTTACACCGTGGTGGGCGGGCCGCGATTTTACGATCGCAAAGAGATTAAGGATGTGCTGGCCTATTTGCGGGTTGTGCTCAACCCTGCCGATTCTTTTAGCCTGTTGCGCATTATCAATGTGCCGCGGCGGGGTATCGGCAAATCGACTCTGGACAAGCTAACCGAAGCGGCGGCTGCCTTAAATGTGCCCCTGTGGACTCTCCTCAGCGACGAGGCTGCTGTAACCAACTTGGTGGGGCGTTCCGCCAAGCCGGTCATCCAGTTTGTCCGGTTCATCGAACATTGGCACAAACAAGTGGCTCAGGTTTCTGCTGCCACTCTTTTGGAAGCATTGCTGCGGGATTCTGGCTATCTGGCAGATCTCAAGGCCCAGGGAGAGGCTGAGGAAAGAGTCGCCAACGTAATGGAGCTCTACAACGCCGCCCGTCAATTTGAAGAAGAACAGGAGGAGGCCAGCCTTGAGGCTTTCTTGAGCAATGTATCTTTGGCTTCGGATTTGGACAACCTTCAGGAGGGAGCTGAGAAAGTTTCGTTGATGACGTTGCACGCTTCCAAAGGGCTGGAGTTCCCGGTCGTATTTTTGGTGGGGGTAGAGCAGGGACTATTTCCCAATTTTCGGGCTTTGGAGGATCCCGCTGCTTTGGAAGAGGAACGGCGCCTCTGCTACGTGGGCATCACCCGCGCCCGCGAGCAATTGTTTATCTGCCACGCCAGCGAACGGCGGCTCTACGGCAACCGCGAATCTGCCATCCCCTCTCTATTTTTGAGTGAGCTGCCCCAAGAGCTGATCCAATGGGAGAGAGGCAGGGGGCTTTCGTTCTCCGCGGACAACATGGCTGCGGCCACGCCCAAGGCCAAGACCGCTCGCCGTCAGGGCCCCCAGCAGTGGGCGGTGGGAGATCGCCTGCAACACCCCAAATTTGGCCAGGGGCAAATTACTCACATCTTTGGTAGTGGCGACCAGGTTACCTTGGCCGTGAAATTTCCCGCCGTTGGCCGAAAAATTTTGGATCCCCGCATCGCGCCCATTCAAAAGCTCAGCTAGCTAGCTGGACTCAAAGGGGCTGTAGATGCCGGGTGGGCAGTCTAAAAAGAGAGGATTACTGCAAGTCTAGGAACCGCTCGCGGGAACGACGGACTTGCTGACCTGGCATGACACCTGAAGGGGGAACTTTGCGGCTGCTTGCGCCAGGGAGATGGCTCAGGGCCGTGGGGCAACCGTTTTCTGACTAGGAAGGATGCTAGTCTGGTGAAGCAGAAACTTTGGGCAGTGGCAGCTCCCGCCTGGCAGGGCTTAGCGGCAGAGGATGTCCCTGCCAGGAGCATCTTGGCAAGAGAAGCATGTGGTGGGCGGGCGCTTTTCCTTGAGGGGGGGGCAGGGCTAAGATAGCGGGAAAGGTTTCGTTACCCGTCGGCCCATGACCCTTGCCTCTGAGACCGAATCCTCGCAGCAAGCTCCGTCAACGCCTGAGCCTGCTCGGGTGCCAGATCCGGAGTTTCCCTACGAGGTCGAGATGACCTTGATGGAGCATCTGGAGGAGTTGCGCAGCCGCCTCTTGGCCAGTGTAATTGCGGTGGCCTTATGTATCGTCGCCTGTTTTCTGGTGGTGAACCGCATCGTCGCCCTGCTGGAGGTGCCTGCTCAAGGGGTGACCTTCTTGCAACTGGCGCCGGGCGAGTATTTTTTCGTCTCTATGAAGGTGGCGGCCTATTCGGGGCTGCTCTTGGCCACGCCCTTTGTGCTTTACCAAATTGCCCGCTTTGTCTTGCCGGGGCTGAGCGTGAAGGAGCGCAGGCTGCTGGGGCCGGTGGTGTTGGGATCCAGCCTTTTGTTTGTGGCTGGCTTGGTCTTCGCCTATTACCTCCTCATTCCGGCGGCGCTCAACTTCTTCATTCGCTATGGCGAAGGGGTGGTGGATCAGGCTTGGTCCATCGACCGCTACTTTGAGTTTGTGCTGCTGCTGATGTTCAGCACTGGCTTGGCCTTTCAGGTGCCGATTTTGCAGGCGCTGCTGGGAGCCTTGGGTCTGGTAACTGCTGAGCAGATGTTCAAGGGTTGGCGCTATGTTGTCCTGGGTTCGGTGGTGGCGGGAGCCGTTCTCACGCCTTCGACGGATCCCCTCACCCAAAGTCTCTTGGCTGGCGCCGTGACGTTCCTGTACTTGTTCGGCATTCTGCTGGTGAAGCTACTTGGCAAATGACCCACGGCTGTAGGTGCTAGTTCTGGCCTCTGGATTTTCCGAGCCAAGGGTAGACGTACTGCTTTCCGAGAGCTCTGAGCCGGGGGGCAAGGGCTGTCTGCGGGAAAAAGGAGCCTGGATATCTTTGCTTCTGACCATGGTGGCGGTGGTTTGGCTGGGATCCGCCCTGGCCTACGGGAGTACCCTCCGCGCCATCATCTCTGACCACCTGCTGAGCTGCTGCTTTTGTCTGATTGTATGATTTTTGGCTTGAAAACAACTCTTTATCCGGCCAGCACTTACGATCCCTCCTATCCGGTTGGCAGCTACTGGGACAGCACGATCGCGGATCCCAGTTGGCGATATCCGGCGCCTTTGCAAGGCTCGGTTGAGGCCGAGGTGGCTATCCTGGGGGGAGGATTGACGGGGCTGTCGACGGCCCTGCACCTGGCCCGCGATCACGGTATCTCGACCTGTCTGCTGGAGGCGGGATCCCTGGGCTGGGGGGCCTCGGGGCGCAACGGCGGTTTCTGCGGCGTGGGGGCGAGCTACCTTACCCACACCCAGATGGTACGGCGGATAGGCCTGGCAGAGACGGAGCGCTACTACCGGGATCAGCGGCAGGCAGTAGAAACCGTCCAAGAGCTGGCTACTACCGAGGGCTTTTCCCTAGATGCCCAGGGTCAAGGTTGGTACGCGGTGGCCCACCGCCCCAGCGCTTGGCGGGAATTGGAGGCCGAGTACCAAATCTACACCCAGGTGGCCGGCTACCCGGCCCAGCTCCTCAGTCCCAAGGAGCTGCGAGAACGGGGCTTCGATAGCCAAGAGAACCATGGCGCTCTGCACATCGGAGTGGGGTTTGGCCTCAACCCCCTCAAGCTTATCCAAGGGCTAGCCCAGGCAGCTCAAAGGTGGGGGGCGCGATTGCACAGCGCCAGCCCTGTTGTCGCTTGGGAAAAGACGGGATCCCAACACTTCTGCCATACGCCGGGGGGAACGGTGCGGGCGCGGCACCTGGTTATCGCCACCAATGGCTACACTCCAGGGGCTCTGTATCCCCAACTGGCGGGATCCCTCCTGCCGGTGCTTTCCAACATTCTGGTCACCCGGCCTCTGACGCCTGCAGAGCGAAGGGCTCAGGGCTGGTGGGATCCGACGCCAATCTACGACACACGACGGCTGCTGTTCTACTACCGTCTCCTGCCGGACGGGCGCCTGCTGTTTGGGGGGCGGGGCGGCACCCGCAATACTCCGGCAGAACGACAGCGCCTGCAGGCTTGGATGACTCGGCAGCTTTACCGTCTCTTTCCCGCCTGGGAGGGGGTGGAGATCGAGTACGCTTGGAACGGCCTGGTCTGCCTTTCGCGGCAGCTTCACCCCCATATCGGTTCTTCGCCGACGGATTCCAGCTTGTGGTATGGCCTGGCCTACCATGGCAGCGGCGTGGCCACAGCGGTGTGGGCGGGCAAAATCCTAGCCCAGGAGGTGGCCGGCGTCCGACCCCAGATTAGCGCCCTCTTTCGCCAGCCGCCGCGCGTTTTCCCTTTCCCCTGGCTGCGGCTTCACTACCTGCGGCTGGGGTATCTTTGGTGGCAGTTGACGGATGGGTAGCTCCTCCAAGTGTGCGGGGGATCCCTCTGTTCGGTGGAGCAGTCCTGCCTTAGCCTAGTCATAGTTTGGCCAGAGAAATGTTGCCTGTCGTCGCTCCTGAGGTACCCCGTGCTGTTCCCGTCTTGCCGTCGGCCTGCCCCGGATCCCTCTTCTCTTGCAGCCCGTCGCCGCCAGCGGCTCTCGCCAGCAGGGCAGCGGCTAGGATTGGCACTGCTGCTTGGCTTGCCCACTATGTTTTGGCCTTGGCCCGGATTTGCCCAGATTGCCGGATCCCTGCTCAGCCCTTTGGTGGCCGCCTGGATTCGCTCTGAGGTGCAGCAGGTCGACAACTTGCAGGTGCAGATCGCCGGTTCCGACGCCCAGATTTTGAACGGCCAGATCCCCCAGGCCCAGGTGTCGGGAGACAACCTTATCTATCAGGGATTCCAGGTCAGCCACCTGCGGCTGCAGGGCCAGGATATTCGCCTCAATGTAGGGGAAGCCATCCAAGGACGTAGCCCCCTGCAACTGTTGGCGCCCGTGCCGGTGCAGGTGAGCTTGCGCCTCACCGAAGACGATCTTAACCGCACCCTTCAGACTCCCCTCATCCAGTCTCAACTGGCCCAGGCACAGGTGCAACTGCCCTTTGGAGGTCAAGCGGTGCCCTTCTTGATCCGCCAGCCCCAGGTCACCTTGGAGCAAAATCGGCTGCGCATCCAGGCCCAATTGGTGACTCCCGAGGGGGTGGAGGTGCCGGTTACGGTGCTAACCGGGCTACAGGCCCAGGGCCCCAACCAGTTGCGGCTGGTCAATCCCCTGTGGGTGAGCGAAGGGCAGGAGATCCCCATCCCCGGCCTGGCGGATTTTCCCATTCAGTTAGATCCAGGCGTGCGCATCGATCGCCTGGAGTTGCAGCCCGGCCAAATCCTCTACGAGGGAATGTTGGTCATCTACCCGGAAGCGGCGGCAGTGCCGCAGGGGTAGCCGGCTGTTGCCGGAGCTCAACCCCTTGAGCTCGCCTTTGGGCGGTGCCGGCGGGCTCTGCTGTGGCCAAGTTGTGATCGGGATCAAACCCAAGGCTGAGGCTGCTGGGCGAGAATCCCTCTAGCCGCTGCCAAGCGGACGCGGAGGGGTGGTGTATTGAGGTGAGTTCATGGTTTGGGGATCGCCGCCGCTACAACCCAGCGTTAGGCCCCTGCTCCTAGGGACTCTGCCGCTAATCCTGTCGCTGGTGTTGCTGGGGGGATGTTCCAGCGACGCATTCTCCACGGTGCCCCTAGATGGCACGGCTGCCGGCACACGCACGGCTACACCCCCAGGGCGAACTTTCTCCGATATTCCACCCGGCCGGGATCCCCGCTTGAAGCACCTTTGGGCCAGCTTTGTGATCACATCTGAGCAGTTGCAATCCGCCCGCAAGGCTCCCATCGCTCTCCACCCGCAGGCTCTCCTTCCCTGCACCGACTGCGAGAGCTTGGCAGAGCAGCCGGGGGGATCCCCGCTCCCCACCCCTTCCTCCCCCGCCGTGGGCACCTATCGGCCTGACCAGCTCACGCTCTCTTTCCGAGTTGAGCCCCACAAGACCTTTACCCGCCTCAGCGGCAGCTTTCACCTGGATACCACCACGCCTCTGATTCACCCTGGCGAGGGGGTGCGCCTAGCCGTCCAAAAAGCCTTCTTAGGGGAAGAGGCTCTCGAGCCGCTGCCGCCCCCTCAGGACTTCTATGCCCGCCAGATTACTCAAGGTCGGTTCGAGGAGCGCACGTGGAGTTTCCCTTTCTCCCTACCGGAGGCCGACGCCCCTGCCCCCTCACCGTCTCTGCGGCTGCAGGTTGTCCTCACCTCCCCCATCCCGCCCGATTCTGCCCCTTTTCAGCGGGGCAGGCCGCTGCCGCCCCCCACGGGCCGGCTGTATCATGGGGTCATTTGGTCGGGCATGCCAACTTGGGAGCAGCTCTTGTCCTATCGCCAGGCCATCGGCCAGCCCCCTGCCTGGGCAGCGGTGGAGCACCTCTGGGATCCGCGGCAGGATTTTCCCCAGCCCCTGGCCAATCGGCTGCGGGAGAGCGGCTCCGTTCCCTACCTGCGCCTGCGGCTGCAGCCGGCCCACCTCTCTTCCCTGGCTGCGGGCGAACAGGATGAGACCTTGCGCTCTTGGGCCCGGGGCATCCAGCGCTTTGCTACCCCGATTATCCTGGCCATAGCTGCTGGGGACGGGGATACCGAGCTGCAACGACGGGCCTACCGTCACCTGATACAAACCCTGCGCTCTGATGCCAATTTGCTCTGGGTTCTAGAGCTGGAGGGAGCGGATAACGAGGCAGCGTCTGCCTGGGCCGCCTTGCCAGGGGTGGACTGGCTGAGCCTGGAGGTGAAGGGGGATCCTGAGGCTTTTGAAGCATTCTACCGTCGCCTTGTGGCCTTTAACCCCCAGTTGCCCCTGATTCTCAGCGGCCTGCCCCCCGACGCAGAAGCTGCCCAGTCCTTTTTGGAAGGCTTGGAAGCCCGGCGGTGGCCCCAGGTGATTGGCTGGAGCTGGGCCCTGGGTCCGCAGGGGATCCCGCCCGCGGCGGCGACAAACTGGCAGCAGCGTTTGCACCAAGGGGATCCCCCCCTCTGGCTGGGAGAAATGCGGGTGCAGCCCCTGCCCAGCCCTTCGCCCTCAGCCAAGCCCTGAGAAAAGATGGAGCAGCGCCTAGGCTGGAAAAACCCTCCCAAAACAGTCGATAATAGGCCAACCCACTGCTTTTTCTTTCAGTCTTCCCAGAATTGTGGCCCTGACCTGCTCACCGCCGTCGCGCTTTGCCCAAGCCATCCAGCGGGGGGAATTTCTGCTCACGGCTGAGATCACCCCCCCCAAGGGATCCGACACCAGCACCTTGCTGTCTCTTGCCCAGCAGCTCAAGGGTCGGGTGCATGCCATCAACGTCACGGACTCTAACCGTGCCATGGCCCGCATGAGCCCCCTGGCCGCCTCACTGCTGTTGCATCAGGCGGGCATTGAGCCCATCCTGCAACTGGCCTGTCGGGATCGCAACCGCTTGGCTCTGCAAGGAGATCTGTTGGGAGCTTCCGCCCTCGGCCTGCGCAACGTGTTGGCCCTCACCGGGGATCCCATCCACATCGGCGATTGTCCCGACGCCCGCCCGGTCTTTGACCTGGAATCGGTGCGCCTGCTGCAGCTTATCCAACGCCTCAACAACGGCCTCGACTGCAACGGCAAGCCCCTCCCCGACGGCGGCACCTGCCTGTTCCCCGGAGCAGCGGTAGAACCCCAGTCCGGCAGCTTTTCCGGCCTGGAGCGGCGCTTCCACCGCAAGCTGGAGAACGGAGCCCAGTTTTTCCAAAGCCAGATGGTGACCGACTTCGAGCAACTGGAGCGTTTCATGGACAAGCTGGGCCGCCCCGCCGGCAAGCCTATCCTGGCGGGCATCTTCCTGCTCAAATCCGCCAAAAACGCCCTTTTCATCAACCGCAACTTGCCGGGGGTGCAGATCCCGGACGCCATCATCCAGCGGCTGGCCGATGCCCCCGATCCCCTGGCAGAAGGGATCCGCATTGCTGCCGAACAGGTGCGCCAGGCTCGCCAGATCTGTCACGGCGTACACCTCATGGCCGTCAAGGCCGAACACCTCATCCCGCACATCCTGGACGAGGCTGGGATCCCGCCCCTGAGCAGCTAGCTCAACACCTGCTCCAAGCCATAGACCAGCCCCTTGAGCTGCAGCACCTTGCGAATGCCCAGGATCACTCCCGGCATGAAAGCCACCCGATCCGTGATGTCGTGTCTCAAGGTCAACGTCTGCCCCATGCCGCCGAAGATTACCTCCTGGTGGGCGACTAGCCCCGGCAGGCGAACGCTGTGGATGGGGATATTGGGGCCGGGGATCCCTCCCCGCGAGCCGGGGAGCAGCTCCTTTTCTTCCACCTCGGGCGGGTTAAAGGCTTTGCCCAGTTGTCCCAGCCGTTGCGCTGTCTGTAGAGCCGTGCCGCTGGGGGCATCGGCTTTGCGGTTGTGGTGCAGCTCGACAATCTCCACGTGATCGAAATATTGGGCCGCCTGCAGAGCCATCTGCTGCAGCAGGATCATGCCGATGGCAAAGTTGGGCGCGATTAGACAGCCCACACCGGACTTGTCTGCCAGATCCCGCAGCCGCTCCACCTGCTCCGACGTCAGGCCCGTCGTCCCCACCACCGGCCGCACCCCAAAAGCAATGGCCGAGCGGACATTTTCATACACGGAGCGCGGATGGGTGAAGTCCACCATGACACCTCGGGTACTCCGCTGCGACAGCCGCAGCAACTGACCTGCCAGATCCTCGGTAATCTCTACTCCCAGGGATCCCAGGCCCAACACCTCACCAATGTCCGCGCCCAACTGGGAACGGGCCACCGCCCCCACCAACTTCATGTCGGGGGTTTGGGCCACCGCCCGCACCACCTCCCGCCCCATCTTGCCCAAAGCTCCCACCACCAAGACCGGGATGGGCTCAGGAGCCGCCGTCCCCTCACCAATGGCGGCGCCCTCTTCTCGTCCTTCTTGCTCGACCGCTGTTGTCACCACCTGCCCCCTTGCCTCACCTAGCGCTGGATCCCCAAGCGGAGCCTCACAATTTCACCTCGATGTCTACCCCTGCTGGCAGATCCAGCTTCATCAAAGCATCGATGGTTTTGGAAGAGGGGGAGTAGATGTCGATAATGCGGCGGTGGGTGCGAACTTCAAAATGTTCCCGCGAATCCTTATCCGTGTGGGGGGAACGCAGCACACAGTAGAGGCGACGCCGCGTCGGCAAAGGGATCGGGCCAACCGGCACAGCCTCCGTACGGCGGGCTGTGTCCACAATTTTGTCGCAGGAAGTATCCAGCAGCCGATGGTCGTAGGCCTTTAGGCGGATCCGAATTTTCTGTTGCGTCAAGGTAGCCATAGTCAGAGAGAAGGTAGGGTGTACTCAAAAAAATGGCAGGGATCGAGCTTGCCTGGAGTGACCAGCGCCCAATCCCTGCCAGGAGAAAGCCGCTTACTTCAGGATCTTAGAGACCACACCGGCCCCTACGGTACGACCGCCCTCGCGAATGGCAAAGCGCATCCCTTGCTCGATGGCGATGGGCTGGATCAGCTCTACCGTCATCCTGACACGGTCGCCGGGCATCACCATCTCCGGCTTAGAGCCGTCGTCAGCCGTGAAGGAAGTGATGGTGCCGGTGACGTCGGTGGTACGCACGTAGAACTGAGGACGATAGCCAGCGAAGAAGGGAGTGTGACGTCCGCCCTCTTCCTTCTTGAGGACGTAAACCTCCGACTCGAACTGGGTGTGAGGAGTAATGGTCTTGGGCTTGGCCAGCACCATACCCCGCTCCACCTCGTTCTTCTGAATACCCCGCAGCAGCACGCCGACGTTGTCGCCAGCAATCCCCTCGTCCAGGGTCTTCTGGAACATCTCTAGACCGGTAACGGTGGTGGAACGGGTTTCTCGCAATCCCACCAGCTCCACGGTTTCGCCAACTTTGATGCGGCCCCGCTCGATCCGGCCTGTGGCCACCGTACCGCGACCGGTGATCGAGAAGACATCTTCCACTGCCATCAGGAAGGGCTTGTCTACATCCCGCTCCGGCGTCGGAATGTAGGAGTCCACCGCATCCATCAGCTCGTAGATCTTGTCCACCCAGGGATCCTCACCCCGCTGGGTTTTGGGGTTGGCCTGCATCCTTTCCAGAGCCTTGAGAGCGGATCCCCTGACAATTGGGATTTCGTCGCCGGGGAAGTCGTACTTGGAGAGAAGCTCCCGCACCTCCAGCTCCACCAGCTCCAGCAGCTCCTCGTCGTCCACCATGTCCACCTTGTTGAGGAAGACCACCAAGCTGGGTACCCCCACCTGACGGGCCAACAGGATGTGCTCCCGCGTCTGCGGCATTGGCCCATCGGCCGCCGAGACCACCAGGATGGCCCCGTCCATCTGGGCTGCGCCCGTGATCATGTTTTTCACGTAGTCAGCGTGGCCGGGGCAGTCCACGTGGGCGTAGTGACGCTTCTCCGTCTGGTACTCCACGTGGGCAGTATTGATGGTAATACCGCGGGCTCTCTCCTCTGGCGCCGCGTCGATCTCGTCATACCGCTTGGCTGTGGCCTGACCCAAAGCAGCCAAGGTCATAGTGATGGCGGCGGTCAACGTCGTCTTACCGTGGTCGACGTGACCAATGGTGCCAACGTTGACGTGCGGCTTGGTACGTTCAAACTTAGCGCGTGCCATGAATCGTCACTTCCTTTTAATTTCAGTTGGTTACTCCACTTCCTTTGCTTTTGGCGATGATGGCTTCGGCAATACTGCGAGGAACTTCCTCGTAGTGGCTGAACTCCATCGTAAAGATGCCCCGCCCTTGAGTTTTGGAGCGGATGTCGGTGGCATATCCAAACATCTCCGCCAAGGGAACCTTGGCATTGACCTTGGAGATGCCACCCTCTGTACTCATCCCCTCCATCTGGCCGCGACGGGCGTTGATGTCTCCAATAACATCCCCGACAAAGGCTTCGGGAACTTCCACCTCCACCTTCATCATTGGCTCCAGCAGGACGGGGTTGGCTCTGCGAGCAGCCTCCTTCAGCGCCATCGAGCCGGCGATCTTGAAGGCCATTTCGCTGGAGTCCACCTCGTGGTAGGAGCCGTCCACCAGGGTGACGCGAATATCGATCAGAGGATAGCCAGCCAAGACCCCGGACTCGCAGGCTTCGCGGATCCCTTGCTCGGCGGGCGGAATGTACTCTTTGGGGATGACACCACCCACAATTTTGGAGACAAACTCGAACCCCGTACCCGGTTCTGCTGGCTCCAGGTCGATGACCACATGGCCGTACTGGCCGCGGCCGCCAGTCTGGCGGATGAACTTTCCTTCCACGCGGCTAACTGGCTTGCGGATGGTTTCGCGGTAGGCCACTTGGGGGTTGCCCACGTTAGCTTCTACGTTGAACTCCCGCAGCATCCGATCCACCAGAATCTCCAGGTGGAGCTCGCCCATGCCGGAGATGATGGTTTGGTTGGTCTCTGGATCCACCGAGACGCGGAAGGTGGGATCCTCCTTGGCCAGGGCCTGCAGCGCTTTGGAGAGTTTGTCGATATCAGCCTTGGTCTTGGGCTCGACGGCCACCGAGATCACCGGCTCGGGGATATATAGGGACTCCAGGATTACCGGCGCGTTTTCGTCGCAGAGGGTGTCTCCGGTGGTGGTATCTTTCAGGCCCAACACAGCTCCCAGATCGCCTGCTCGCAGCTCATCTACATCTAGACGCTCGTCCGCTTTGAGCACCACCAGGCGGGAGATGCGCTCTTTTTTGTTTTTGGTGGAGTTGAGCACATAGGTGCCCTTGGTTAGCACCCCAGAGTAAACGCGGATAAAGGTGAGGTCTCCGTACTTGTCGCTCATCAGCTTGAAGGCCAGAGCGGAGAAGGGCTCGTCATCGCTGGCCTTGCGCGATACCTCCGACCCGTCCGGCAGTACCCCCTTGATGGCGGGAATATCGATGGGAGAAGGGAGGTAGTCCACCACCGCGTCCAGCAGCATCTGCACACCCTTGTTCTTGAAGGCAGAGCCGCACAGCAGGGGCACAATTTGGCCGCTGATGGTGCCTTTGCGCAGACCAGCCATGAGGTCGGCTTCGCTCAGATCCTCCTCGGCAAAGTATTTCTCCATTAGGGCCTCGTCGGTCTCGGCCACCGCTTCCACCAGCTTGGCCCGGTATTCCGCCACCAGATCCTTCATCTCTTCGGGGATAGGGGCAGGGCGAATGTCCTTGCCGATCTCATCCATGTAGATATTGGCCTGCAGGCGCACCAGATCGACGATGCCGCGAAACTCGTCTTCGGCCCCGATGGGCAGTTGGATGGGCACGGCGTTGGCTTTGAGGCGCTCCCGAATCTGGTTATAAACCTTAAGGAAATTGGCCCCCATGCGATCCATCTTGTTGACGAAGGCGATGCGGGGCACGTTGTAGCGGTTGGCCTGCCGCCAGACGGTTTCCGACTGCGGCTGCACGCCCCCCACCGAGTCGAAGACGGCGATTACCCCGTCCAGCACCCGCATCGATCGCTCCACCTCGATGGTGAAGTCCACGTGCCCTGGCGTATCGATGATGTTGATGGTGTATTCCGGCGCGCCAGCGAGAGGTTGGGAGGGGTTTTTGGGATCCCGCTTGGTCCAACGGGTGGTGATGGCCGCGGCCGTGATGGTGATGCCCCGCTCCCGTTCCTGAGCCATCCAGTCGGTTACCGTGGTTCCCTCATGAACCTCGCCAATCTTGTGCACCAGACCGGAATAGAAGAGGATCCGCTCTGTGGTCGTGGTCTTGCCGGCATCGATGTGGGCCGCGATACCAATATTTCGAACTCGTTCCAGGGGAACTGTGCGTGCCACGTCAACCTCCCAATCCTCGTCGCCCTGCGACTCGGGCAAACTAAAAAAACCTTTACAATTCTAGTCTTTTTTTGCCCCTTCTCCTCCAGATCCAGCCCAGATCTCAGCAGATGGGAAGGGATCCCAGCAACATCCTCCTTCGCTCGGCCAGCAGGGCTCAGTAGCGGTAGTGGGCAAAGGCTTTGTTGGCCTCGGCCATGCGATGGACTTCTTCTCGCCGGCGGATGGCGTTGCCGGTTTCGTTGGCCGCATCCATAATCTCATTGGCTAACTTGGCAGACATGGTGCGCCCTGGACGGGTTCGGGAAAAGGTGACTAGCCAGCGCAGCGCCAACGAGGTTCCTCGCTCTGCTCTTACCTCCACAGGCACCTGATAGGTAGCGCCACCCACCCGCCGCGCTTTCACCTCCACCAAGGGGGTAGCGTTGCGAACAGCACTTTCCAGTACAGGTAGCGGATCCTGACCGGTGCGCTCTCGCACAATCTCTAGGGCGTCGTAGAGGATCCTGGCGGCAAGAGAAGCCTTGCCCCTCATCATCAACTTGCGGATCAGCATGGTAACCAAACGGCTCCCGTACTTGGGATCCGGGGGTACGTCACGACGAGGGGCACGGTTGCGGCGAGACATAGGAGCTGTGGAACTTGCTTAGAAGCTGAAGGCAGGATACAAAGGCTGACGTTTAGAGGAAGCTGTTATTTCTTCTTGCCAGTGGCGGCCGGCGCTTGGCCAGGCTTGGGCCGTTTTGCCCCGTATTTGGAGCGGCCTTGCTTGCGGTCTTTCACTCCTGCGGCGTCGAGCGTGCCCCGAATAATGTGATAGCGCACGCCAGGCAAGTCCTTGACCCGCCCGCCGCGAATCATAACCACCGAGTGCTCTTGTAGGTTGTGGCCAATGCCGGGGATGTAAGCAGTAACTTCAAAGCCAGAGGTGAGGCGAACCCGTGCCACCTTCCGCAAAGCCGAGTTGGGCTTCTTGGGCGTTGTCGTGTACACTCGGGTGCAAACTCCCCGCCGCTGCGGACATCCTTTCAGGGCAGGTGCCTTGGTCTTGCGAGTGGCAGCCTTGCGCTCTTCGCGAATGAGTTGCTGAATGGTGGGCATGGGTTGGCTACAAGGGCTAGTCTTGATGATTCAGCAGTACCTAATCCTAGCAAGCAGGGATCCCGCCGTCAACTTTGTCAGCTCTCTAGCCCTCCCCTTTCGGCTAGACTGAGGCTAGCCGTGGAACTTGGCCATGGAGTGGCTGGATTGGTGGATTGCGCTTCCCTGTCCGCTCTGCCAGCGCCCCGCTAGGGGTGTGTTTTGTCGAGATTGCCAGAGGCGGTTGCAGGCGGAGCGGCTCGACTCTTGGCCGGTCACCACTTCGCCTTGGCCGCTTTATGCTTGGGGGATCCACCGGGGAGCGCTGCGCAGGGCTCTCTATTGCCTGAAATATGAAGGACAGCGGCGCATAGGCACGGTTTTGGGGGAATGGCTGGGATCCCGTTGGCTCGAAAGCCGGCAACCCTCTTCAGGCTCTCGTAGGGCCTACGGCTCGGACTATACGGTCGTCCCCATCCCGCTGCATGCGGAGCGCCTGCGGCAACGGGGCTACAATCAGGCGGCCCTGATTAGCCAAGCCTTTTGTGAGCGGACGGGTCTAAGACATTTACCTGAAGCTTTGGTGCGGGTGCGGGCCACGGCGGCCCAATATGAGCTCAACCCGCTGCAACGCCAGCAAAATCTGGCAGGCGCCTTTGCCCTCCAGCACGCTCCCGCCACCCCAGTTCTGTTGGTGGATGACATCTACACCACCGGCTCCACCGTTCAAGCAGCGCAGCAGGTCTTGGTTGCCGCTGGGATCCCGGTGGCCGGGGTGATTGTTGTGGCCAAGGCGCAGCCGGCTGCCCACCACCCCACCCTGCCTTGGGAGCTCCGACGGGGTGGCCAGGCCTGACTATTGGGCCTGTTGCGCGGCTGCCTGTCGGGGATCCACGTTGAGGAACACGGTGGCATCCCCCTCGACGCGAATGATGCGCAGAGGTGGCAGTGAGTCCGCCGGGTTTTGGATGCGCTCCTGCAGCTTTTCGTAAAACAGCAGATCCGCCAGTTGCGCGTTTTCCGCTGCCGCCTGTCCCTTTAGCTCGATGGCCCGCTGGTTGGCTGCCGCTAGGATCAACAGCCGCTCGGTTTCTTTTTGTTGAATTTGCGCCCGCACTGCTGCTGTTTGTGCCGTAATCGAGGCCACCTGTTTGCGTTCAATGGAATCTCGCAGGGCTTGTGGAAAATCGGGGTTGCCCAGAAAGAGGCCCTCTACCTGGATCAGGGGCAGGGCTTGGCCATCGCGGTTGACGGTGGGCATCTCTTGGCGGATCAAGTCCAGGGCCCGCTGCTCGATGGCTGTGCGCTGGCTTTTGCGGTAAAAATCTTCGGAATCGAAAGAAGCAGAGATATCGCGGATCTTGGAGCGCACCACCGGCACCACCACTGTGGAAAGATACTTCTCGCCGATGGTGGCGTGCAGCTCGTCCAAAGTGGCAAGGTTGGGCTTGAGGGCAATGGCCACATCGACGGCAAAGGCCTGCCCGTCCGCCGTGTTTACTGCAATGGCATTGCTGATGGCATTGGCCGAGTGGGGGTCGTTGGTAAACTCCCAAACGCGGGTGAGCACGCTGTAGGTGATTGGCGTCTCGATCCCCGGGATCCGGAACATCACTCCCGGCAATTCTACCCGCCCCTTTTGCAACCCAGAAAGGGTATTAAACACCACAGTGGCATGGCCGGGCAAAGTGACATACAGGCAGGCGCGGAGCATCCCCAAAGCTGCCAAGAGGGCAATCCCGCCCAAAGTTAGCCAACCAACTTTACTCTGGTGTGCTTCTTCTGTTGAATACATAGTGGCTGATCCCGTTTTGAGGTCTGAGGGAAGAGCTGGAGCAGATGGGGCCAGGCCCGAAAACTGTTCGCGTCAGCGGGACGGAGTCCTTTTTCTATTAGGTTTTCTATTTGGTTATCAAAGTTTCCAGCCGGGATCCCAGAACCGAGGCTTTCACCACCTCTAGGTACTTGGGATTCTGGGTGAGGGCCTGGGCCTTGGCTCGCAATTGGCCGGCTTCTGCCTCGGCTTGAGCAATGATGCTGCGGGCATCTTGGCGCGCCTGCTCGATCTCAAATTGTTTTTGCGCCAGTTGGTTTTCGGCGATAGTTTTTGCTTCAATAGCGGCTACAAAATCGGGATCGAAATCCACATCCCGCAGCAGAAAGTCCAAAACCTCGATGCCGTATTCCTTCAGCAAAAGGGCCACCCGTTCGCGAATTTGTCCTTGAAGCAGCGGGCGTTCGGTGGAATAGAGAGCTTGGGCGGAAAAGCCGCTGGTCTCATTCAAGATGACCGACCGGACGATGGGGGCGATGCGATCCAAGTAGTTCTCCCCCAGTTGGGTGTAGACCTTGGGGGCATCGAGAATACGAAATTGCAGCGTCGCTTCAGCCGCAATCTGCTGCCCATCCTGAGAGAGGGCCACCAGCCGCGGCGCATAAGCAGTCGGGTCGTTGTCCTTCCAGGTCAGAGCCTGAGTTTTTACGTCGAAGGTAACGGTGCGCGAGACAAAAGGCGGCACCCAATGCAGCCCTGGCTGCAAAGCAGTCGGACTCACTCCCCCACCCCAGGTAAACAGCACCATATTCTCACCGTTGCCCACCAAGCGCAGCGGCCTGCCCGCCGCCACCAGGATCAACGCCACTCCCACAAGGGTAGCTTTGGGCAACCAGCGACCCACCCGGCTTTCCCAACCTTCTGCTCGCATCTCTCCATCTCCTGCCAATGCAGCCATTCTCGCGGCTGTGAGAAGGTCGAGCTGAGAAACGGCTGCTATCTTTTAAGCTTTCTGCAGGGATCCCCGTCCTTTTTCTCAGACCCCCAGATGATGTTACTCGGTATCAAAAAGTTTACAAAAGATCACTTCACAATTCGCAAAGACCCAGGATAAGCCGGCAAAAAGGGAAGAAGATTAAAACATAATAAAGATTTGGGTTGCCGTTCATGCTGCCTACTATCGATTACGAGCGGCGAGATATCCAGGTGCCACCCTCCTGCATTGCCGTTGCAGCTCGGGCCTTGATCCGGCAGGGGGTATCCGTCTGCTGGCGGGAAGAAAGTCTGTCTGCCCTGATTCGTCTGGGATCCAAAGGAGCTGGCGATCGAGCTGCCATTTTGCTGGTGGAAATGAGCCTCATGGGCCAGCCGGAGGAGCTGAAAAACTGGCTGGAGATGTGCTGGCAACTGCCCGCCTATCGCCGCGAGCCGTTGCGGGTGGGGGGATAGGGGATCCCTGGGGAGGCGCGCTAGCCTCGCTCGGACTCGTCGAAGAGAAACTGCCCGCCGTAGCCGGTGACGATGCGGGTTCCATCTTTGAGGATATGGATTTCCACCTGGTCGCTGGCCCAATTCAGTTGGTTTTCCAAGGCAGGGTTAAAGACATGTACCCGCTGGTTGCGGGAAGAGACCAGCGAGTGGGGGGAGCGAATGGCCTGGGATTGCAGATAGGGCCCGTCCACCAAAATATCCAGCTCCTGCAACAGCTCTTGGGCGCCGGGGGGAGCCTGGGGGGATCGCAACTCTTCCAGCGTGAATCCACTGAAGGCCATCGCCGTTAGCCCTTTCGCCTTCAGGAGCCGCGCCAAGCTGGCCAGGGCGGGAGCCTGCCAGAAGGGCTCCCCTCCTGAGAAGGTCACTCCCTCGTTTCTGGGGTTACTGAGGATTTGCTCGGCCAGATCGGTGATCTTCACCAGTTGGTTGACCTCAAACGGCCAAGAAGCAGGGTTGAAGCAGCCCGGACACTCCCGCAGGCAGCCCTGCACCCAGACCACGGCGCGCCGGCCTGGCCCATTCACTTCCGATTCGTCCACATATCCCATCAGGTTGAGATAACCGGGAGGGATCCGCGCCTGAAAGTCCAGTGCGATCTTTGCCTTGGACATGGGTCACCTGCTGCAAAACGGCTTTGAGACTACTCTTAGCCTAGTGG
>NZ_JANSJN010000003.1:0-3661 GCF_047462555.1 Synechococcus sp. B60.1 | reverse complement strand
TCAATGCGGCTGATCTGGGTCACGTCTGGCTTGCCTTCAAGAACTGGTGCCAGTTCTGCCACCTGCGGTGTCTGGGCAGCGTTTAGTTCTAGTGGCTGCACCTTTGACCAATCGAGAGTCAACGTTGGTTGAAGTACGCGCTCGATGCGCACCACATTTGGCCAGCGGATCTCAAACTCTGCTTTGGTCGGATCCGGCTCCACCGCGGTCTTGGGTGTTGGTGGTGGCGGCGGGCCATCTCCGCTATCCTCGTGCGGCAAGAAAGTGAAAGGCACACCGAAGATATTGACGTATTCGGGCTCGAGCAGCCCCGTTTGTGGGTTGACCTCGTAGGATGTGCGGCGCAAGCCTCGGCCCACAACCTGCTCGCACAGAAGTTGCGAAGTGAAGGCCCGTAGCCCCATGATGTGCGTCACGGTTTTGGCATCCCAGCCCTCGCTCAGCATCCCGACGGAAATGACATTCTGGATTTTCTCGCCGGGCTGCCCTACCTTACCCACCGTATCTACGATCTTTCGCAAACGTTCTGCCTGCTCTGCTTTGGTCAACTGACGTTCGACTGGTGCGTCTTCCTCTTCTCCATCCTCAGCCTCGTCTGAGGCTTCCACCACTGCAGTGGGCTCTTCCTTTGCCTCAGCCTCTTCTAACACCTTCGAGTCGATGTGCAGGATCCCTTCTGGGTTGCAGAGCTCGTCGATGGGAATGCGCCGTGAGTCGAAGGCGTGTTTCACCCGCGCCGCTGTCTCGGTTCGGTTACAGACGGTGATCATCACGGGCGGCGTGGGCAGGCCAGCTGCTTTCCAGGCCTTCCACGTCTCACGCCAGTCGTAGCCCAGCAAGTAGTAGGCGTTCAGCACCAGGTCGGGCAGCGGCTCCTCGGGGTTGGCCTGGCGGTTCAGGTCGTCCTTCACGTCGGGGTCGTTGTAGATGTGATAGAGCCGCGACTTGTAGGTCTTGGCATCCGGCACGGCATCGTCACGCACCACCACGCGCGGGGTCTTCACCAACCCCGATTCGATGGCATCGTTCAGCCCAAAGTCGCTGACGATCCAGCCGAAGAGCGCCTCCTCGCTGCTCTTTTTTCCCGACGGCGCGAAGGGGGTGGCGGAAAAGTCGTAGCAGGTCAGGATGCCGCGCGAACGATGCAGCCGGTCCAACCCGCCGATCCACACCGTGGCTTCTTCGGCGCTGTCTCTTAAGCCATGCTGGCGCAGATACTTACCTTCCGCCTCCCAGTTGACGCGCCAGGCGTGGTGGGCCTCGTCGTTGATCACCAGCAGGTTGCGGGCATTCGCCATCTCACCCAGCACCTCGCGGGTGTAGGCTTCGTCACTCTTTGCGCCGCGCTTGTCTACGCTTTTGCGCTTCTTGATCTGTTCCTCGCTCTCCCAGGCTAGGGCGTGCCAGTTGCGAATCAGCACTTTGCCCTGCCGCAGTTTGTCCAGCAGGGCAGAGGGCACAATGTCGAAGGCCTCGTAGTAGTTGCCTGCGCCCGCCGGTTCTAGAACAGCCAGTCGTTTCTTGACCGTCAGCCCAGGCGCAACGACCAGCACGTTCTTCGAGAAACGTGCGTCCTGTGGGTTCGCCACCTTGTTGAGGATGTGCCAGGCAATCACCATCGCCATGACGATGGTCTTGCCCGTACCAGTTGCCATCTTGCAGCACCGCCGATCAAAGTCCCCACCGTCGCCAGGGATCTCAATGCCCACCCGCTCGGCAGGCGGCGCCTCGGTTAGCCAAATGAGCGTCTCCACGGCCTCCAACTGGCAAAAGAAAAAGCGACGTCTGTTGAACTCCTCAGGGTCACGCCAGTGATCCAAGAGCCGCTTGGTGATACTAGTCACACCCGGGTAGCCTGCCTCACGCCAAGCCTTCACGCGCGGGCGGATCTGGTTGACCAGCGGAATCTCCACAAAGATCCCGGGATCGTCGAAAGACTTTGATCCGGGCGTTGCCACTACGTACCCTGCCGGGCGGCGGCCTTCGACTAGTTCAAATAGCCTTGTCTCGCGGTTGTAGCGCCAGTGTTGCCGCGGCTCCTCGTAGGGCGAGTTGATGATCAGGCGGTCAATGGTAGTCCGAGCCATTGCTTTTCTCCCGTTCCGTTGCTGCACTGACTTCTTCCGCTGCCCAACGGCGAATCGCTGTGAGCAGACTTGCCACCTCTTGTTGGGGAACAGGGGCAAATTCTGTGTCGTCGTAGCGAAAGGCAACAGCAAAAGGGTTGAGTTGGCGGAGTTGATCTTCCTCAACTGGCAACAAGATGCCCCGGTCACCAAGCAGACGCGCCAGCTTGACCAGGTCATGGGTGCGTGTAAATTCGATCTGTTGGGCAAACAAGACCGCCTTGAGAGATTTCTCTACCGCTTGCTGGGCATGGAAATAGAGGATAGAAGGGTGAACCTCCGGATCTTTTTTCAAAACTTCAAATGCCTTGAGGTCGCGATCGGCCAAGCGCAGGGATCGCCAGGCCTCTTCAAGATGGGGCTTCATAGAGGGCTCTTCCCTCCTTGCGCGCCCAGTACAGTACGGTGCCCGGAACCTGACTGCGCCGTTGGTATTCGGCCTCCGAATAAACCAGCAGATCAAGCCCTGGGCCAATCGAGCCCACAGCTTTGTGCAAGCGGATCATTTCGCTATACGGGTCGGACACTTCTGGTTCAATCACAATAAGATCCAGGTCAGAGCCAGCGTCGGCGTCGCCGCGGCCATAGGAGCCAAACAAAAGTACGCGGCTGGGCTGTGCCACTGCCACGATCCGTTGAACAATTTCTTGCAGAGCTTGCTCGTCAATCATGTCTCCACCCTTATGACCTTCAGGCTCTCGATGCCCCGGTCATCCACGATCTTGACGGCAATGCGCTTGTGCTCGCCCGGTGCAAAGGGCAACGAGACTGTACCGCGGTACGCCTCAATCAGCTCCTCGTCGATTTCAGCTTTAAGGTTGCGCGCCAGCTTCGCCCAGCCATCCTTCTCGCCCGCCATTGGGAAAAAGACCTGCCGGGGATAGAGGCTGCGTCCGTCGTAGTCGGTATCGAGCAGCCAAAGAGCGATCTTGTCTGCGCTACCCGATTCAATCTGCCCGGTCTTGGTGTTGTAATAATCAAAACCGTGCACCACGACGCGCAACTTGCCTTCGTCAGTCCCCGAGGTGATGCGCTGCACTTCCACATCAGGTTGCCCAATCAACCAAAACGATTCGTTGCTGGCGCGCTTTTTCTTGAGGTCGTCGGTCAAGAGGTCGGCGTTCATTTTGACTTTGAGGAACTGCATGCCGGCCAGCTCGGGCTTCATCTCGTCAATATCCTTGGCCGCTTCGGGATCGAACTGGAAAGCGGCAAAGATCAGCAGCTTGGGTTTGGGAACAAGCATCCGTGCTTCTTCCCAGGCGTGCTCGACCTGCCGCTGCTCAAGTGGGCCATATTCCGGGCCAAAGGAGACGACCACGCGCATCGGGTCATAGGCTGGAGCCGACTCGCGCACAGTATTTGCCCCTTCGTCGCTTGGCCGCGTTTCCCCCTCGGCATGCAGCCAGCGACAGCCAGGAAGCGGCTCTAGGCGGGCAAAGCGGATGTATTGCCCGTTCTTGCCGCGAATACCGGTGCGCAGCAGCTCGTCGCGCCATTCGGCCTGGCGCAGGGTCTCGCCGGAGCGGGCAATG
>NZ_JANSJN010000002.1:32051-56886 GCF_047462555.1 Synechococcus sp. B60.1 | reverse complement strand
AGCAACTGGGGCAGAGGAAGAGACAAAAATCTCACCGTAAAGCGGATGGGGAAACCCCACCCGCCTGCGCGGTGGGGTAGTTCATAGACCTCTTCCTGGCTTTGGACAAAAAGCTGGAGGGCATCAACCGCAAGTTGGAAATCCAGGTGACGGAGATCAAAAGCGAGATCCGGCTGGTCAAAACCGATCTGGAAGCCAAGATTGACCTCACTCGCAACGAGCTGGAAGCCAAGATCGATCTCAGCCGTAGCAGCCTGGAAGTGAAAATCGCGGAGCTAAGCAGCAAAATGGATGGCTACAGCAAGCGGCTTGACCAACAGGAGTTCATCAGCCGCGGCGCGATCGTGGCCCTAGTGGTTGGGGTGGCCTCAGGGTTTATCAAGTATCTTTTCTTCAGCAATTGATTGGAGTTTGACCTGAGTTCCCTTGGGTTCCTCCCCAAAACCTGTAAGCGGCGGCGGGTCAGCACTCCTGGAATTGCTCGAGGGCACGGCACAGCTCCGGGACAACTTCTGCTGGCCAGAAACCTTCGCCGCGCCGGCCCTGGTGCAACTGGAGGTAGAGGCCCCAAGCGGTGGCGCTGCCGCTAGCAATCAACGTGAGGGCAGGAAAGGTCTGCTCCAGTGTAATGCTCTCCTCAGCCATCAATTGGGAGGCGACAGCTTCCATATCCTGCTGCAGACGATACACCCCCTGCACAAACGCTTGCCATTCTTCTAGGGTTAGCTCCAGCGCCCACGTTTCTCCCCCCACCAGGGCCACAAACGGGGAGCGCGCCGGATCCCAGCCCAGTCGCCAGCCGGATCCCTTGCGCAGAGGAGGAGGGGCATAGGAGAAAAAAGCATCCATACTAGGGTAGGCCAAAGAGATGCGGGTAGAATCAACGGGGTGCATGATCAGCATAAAGCGCCTATGCCCAGTTACCAGCCTCCCTTCCCCCAGCGCCGGCTCCCCTTGCCGGGTACGCTCATTTCTGGGTTGGGGGCGCTGCTTGCGGCTTTGGCGCTCCATGCTGCCGGAGGGGATCCTGGGGAGACTTGGGCGACGGTGGTTACCCCGCAAAACCCAGTTTTACATGTGGGCATCCTGCAGCACTTTGGCCGTTCCAACAAAGATCAAGTGGAGTTGGCAGCGCCAAGGGGGTCGCTGCTGACGCTGGAATTTGCCCAGGCCGACGGCAGCACCCAGAGGCAGCGCACTCCGCGAGTAACTGTTGGAATCGTCAACCGCGCCCTAGCCAGCCCGGAAACCGTGTACCGCCTTATCCTCAGCAGCCACAAAAGCTTCGAGAGCGCCGAGGCCAGTGCCAACTCTTGGGAATCTCTGGGCGTCCGCACTGAGATCGCCCAGCCCCAGGAATGGCAGGTGTGGGCCAGCCGCGCCTACACTCCCCAACAATTGATCCAGATTCAACAATATGCGCAAGCAAAAGAGATCCCCCAGGTGCGGCTGGAGGTGCAGGAGCGACGCGAACGGGCGGAGCTGAGCTGGGTGCATGAGCATTTTCGCTACCATCGCACTCGCCTGAGGGTGACCTCCGATGCCGGCTATCTGCGGGTGAACGACCGCTACTACGCCGGATCGATTACCCTTCAGCCCAATGCCTACGGCAGCTATACGGTGGTCAACGCTGTGCCCTTGGAAACCTATTTGCGGGGGGTGGTGCCCCATGAGGTGGGGCCAGGGGCTCCCTTTGCCGCCATGGCGGCCCAGGCCATCTTGGCGCGCACCTATGCTCTCAAGAACCTGCACCGCTTTCGGATCGACGATTACCAGCTCTGTGCCAACACCCACTGCCAGGTTTACAAGGGGCTGAGCGGCACCCACCCACGGGCTGATGAGGCGATTCGCCAGACCAGCGGCCTGGTGCTCACCTACAACGGCGAGCTGGTGGATGCCGTTTATTCTTCCACCAACGGCGGCATCTCGGCAGGTTTTGAAGAAGTTTGGGACGGGGAGCCGCGCCCCTACCTGCGCCCTCGCGCTGACATTGCCCACCAACCCGATCAGCTCTTTGATTTGCGGCAGGAGGGCGACTTGCAAGCCTTTCTGGCCCGACAGGAAGGTTTCAACGAAGCGGGGGTATCGCGCCTCTTCCGCTGGGAGTTCTCTCAGTCGCTGGAGGAGCTAGACGCCCAACTGCGGGCCGCTCAAGAGTACCTCGGGATCCCTCTTCCCGAGTGGACAACCATCCAGGGGCTGCACGTCCTGGAGCGCTCGGTCAGTGGTCGGGTGCAGGCGCTGCAAGTGGGCTTGCAGACGCCCCGAGGGCCCTACTCAATGGTTTTGCGCAAGGATCAAGTGCGCCTGGCTTTTCCCCGCTTGTACAGTACCCTGTTTCGCGTGGAACCCCTGAAACAGGGCGAGCGGCTGACAGGCTACCGCTTTATCGGCGGTGGCTTTGGTCACGGGGTGGGGCTGAGCCAGTACGGCGCCTACACCCTGGCGCGGCAGGGGTTTAACGCGGCGCAAATCCTCGCCTTTTACTACCCCGGTACCACCCTGGCTGAGCTGGGATCCCTCTCCCTGCAGTTGCCTGAGGCTTCGCTGGCCTTTGACAATAGCCAGGTGCAGTCCTTGTCCGGCTACCAGAGATAAGGGACACGATGGGAGGAGAGCAACAGGAACAAAGTGCCAGCCATCCCCCTCTTCGGGAGCCCTCTCGGCAGGGATTGGAGGCCGAGGCAGCCCAAGCGGGTGTAGAGGGGGAGCACAGTGGTATCAAAAGCGGGGAGCTGTCGGCCATCCCGATGGCGCCGCCGGGGTTTAAGTCGGGGTTTGTGGCGCTAATCGGGCGGCCCAATGTGGGCAAGTCCACCTTGATGAACGCTCTGGTGGGCCAGAAGATCGCCATCACCTCCCCCGTGGCCCAGACCACCCGCAACCGTCTGCGCGGGATCCTCTCTTTGCCGCAAGCCCAGATCATCTGGGTGGATACCCCTGGCATCCACAAGCCCCACCACCGCCTGGGGGAGATCTTGGTACACAACGCCCAGGCTGCCATTGGGAGCGTGGATGTCGTCCTCTTTGTGGTGGACGGCTCAGTGCCAGCAGGTCGCGGCGACGCCTTTATTGCTGAGCGGATCCCTGCTGCTACCCCCTGCATCCTTGTCTGCAACAAAGCCGATCTTGTGCCCAAAGAGGCGGCCACGCGCCAGGCTCACCAGGAGAGCTACCAAGCCCTGCGGCCCAACGCCCCTGTCGTCTGGGTGTCGGCGTTGGATCCCAGCAGTTTGGCGCCCCTCATCCAGGCCACCGTTGACCTGCTGCCTAGCGGCCCCTACTACTACCCGCCGGACTTGGTGACGGATCAGCCAGAGCGGTTCATTAT
This sequence comes from Synechococcus sp. B60.1, assembly GCF_047462555.1. Taxonomy (NCBI): domain Bacteria; kingdom Bacillati; phylum Cyanobacteriota; class Cyanophyceae; order Synechococcales; family Synechococcaceae; genus Synechococcus; species Synechococcus sp. B60.1. The sequence continues at coordinate 53,555 of NZ_JANSJN010000002.1, read as the reverse complement.
GGCGGAGCTGATCCGCGAACAGGTGCTGCTGCATACCCGCGAGGAGGTGCCCCACTCGGTGGCCGTAACCATCGACCAGGTGGAAGAAACCCCCACCGTTACCCGTATCCTAGCCACCCTCTACGTGGAGCGGGACTCGCAAAAAGGGATCCTCATCGGCAAGGGGGGAGAGAGGCTCAAGCAGATCGGCCAGGCCGCCCGCCTCCAGATTCAAAAGCTGATTGCCGGCAAGGTATACCTGGAGCTGTTTGTCAAGGTGCGGCCCCACTGGCGGCGCTCCGAGCACCTGCTGCGCGACTTCGGCTACCGCATCGAGACGTAGGGGTCTTGGGTTGAGCGGAGCGGTGATTGCGGCTAATTATGGAGATGCAACGCTGCACGTGAAGGATAACGGCCATGCTGCGACTGTACGGGATCCCCACCTCCGGCAATTGCTACAAGGTGGAGCTGCTCCTCAGGCAGTTGGGGATCCCCTACGAGACGGTTGAAGTCAATTCTAGGGTCGGAGAAAATCGCCGCCCCGAGTACCTGGCCAAGAACCCTCTGGGCCAGATCCCGGCTTTGGAGCTGGAAGACGGCACGGTCTTGGCCGAGTCGGCGGCAATCTTGGTTTACTTAGCAGAAGACACCCCCCTCTACGGCCAAACGCGGCTGGAACGAGCCGAGATCTTGAAATGGCTGCTTTTTGAACAGACCCGCATTGCCCGCTACATTGCCACCACCCGCTTCCTGGTGCGGGCTGGACAAGCCGAGGCCCACGCCGAGCTGATTGCCCAGAACCTCAAATCCGGCACAGAGGCCTTGGAGATCATGGAGGGCCATTTGCAGGGGAAAGCGTTCTTCGTGGGCAACCGCTACACGATTGCAGATCTGGCCCTTTTTACCTACACCCACGTGGCGGAGCAGGGCGGCTTCGACCTCAAACCCTTCCCCAACATCCGCGCATGGTGTGAGCGGGTGAAAACCACCGACCGCTTCTTCCCCCTCCCTGGTGCCTAGAACTTGCTGGCGGCGGCTCCTTCCCTCCCCCTGCAGCCGACCGAGTTGGATTTTGCTTCCAAGCCTATCGGAGGGGAAAACTGGAAATCGCTGCAACGAAGGGCTCCAGCGGCATTTGGGATCGCCTAGGCTGCCCCGCTGGCCACCCCATTGGAAGCTGCCGGAAGCTTGGCGGGCCTTAGCGCCCCTTGAGCTCTCGCTGGATCTCTCGCTGGGTTTGCCGCTCTTTAATGGCCTGCCGCTTGTCGTGGAGCTTCTTGCCGCGGGCCACGCCCAGATGCGCTTTGATCCAGCCGCGGTTAAGCACCAGCCTCAGGGGAACCACAGTCAGGCCCTTTTGCTCCACCAAGCCCCGCAGACGGTCGATCTCGCGGCGGTGCAACAGCAGCTTGCGGCGGCGGGTGGGATCGTGGTTGAACACCTTGCTGGCGGTGCCATGGGGGGAGATGTGCAGGTTGTGCAGCCAGGCCTCGCCATCGCGAAAGAGGGCAAAGGCGTCTTGGAGATTGGCTTTGCCGGCTCGGATTGACTTGACCTCTGTGCCGGTTAGCTGGAGCCCGGCTTCGTAGGTCTCCAAGATCTCGTACTCAAAGCGGGCGCGACGGTTTTCCACCAGGGTTTTGACGTTGGGATCCACAGCCATAGGCCTTGTTTGCGGTTTGCTTAACAGAAAAAAGCTGTTCTGGTGTCTTGCCGCTGTGGAGTCCTAGGGGGAGGCCAGGGATCCCTCTAATTTTTGCACTGCCCGTCCCACGAGGCGCTCGGCTTTGCCGCGCCAACGAAAGCGAATGGGGGTGCCTGTGAAGTCGAGGTTTTGCCGGAAGTGCTTTTCCAAGTAGCGGCGGTAGTTCTCTTTGAAGAGATCGGGATCGTTGACAAACAGGAGAAAGGTGGGAGGCCGCTCCGCCACTTGGGTGCCGTAGTAGATTTTGCCCTGCTTGCCTTGGCGGTTAGCGGGGGGCGATTGCCAGGCAAGGGCATCCTGGAGCACCTCGTTAACCACAGAGGTGGGGATGCGTTTGCGATGGGCGGCTACCGCCGTGTTGACCTCGGCAAAAATCTTGTGGGTGCGCTGCCCCGTGAGGGCGCTGACAAACAACAGGGGTGCCCAGTCGATAAAGTAAAGCCGCTCACGGATCTCGCGGGTGTACTCGTTGATGGTGTAGGTATCTTTGTTTTCCACCGCATCCCACTTGTTGACGACGATAATGCAGGCGCGGCCTTCTTCTTCAATGCGGCCAGCTAACCGCTGATCCTGCTCGGTTACCCCCTCCAGGGCGTCAATGACCAGCAGCACCACATCCGAGCGCTGGATGGCTTTGAAGGCACGGTTGATGCTGAAAAACTCCACCCCATATTCCACCCGGCTTTTCCTGCGGATCCCGGCGGTGTCGATGAGACGATAGCTCTGCCCCTCCCACTCCACCAGGGTGTCGATGGCATCGCGGGTGGTGCCAGCAATGGGGCTGACAATGGCCCGCTGGGATCCCACCAGGCGGTTGAGTAGGCTGGACTTGCCTACGTTGGGCCGGCCGACAATGGCCACGGCGATGGGATCCGCTGCTGCTGCAGCTTCGTCTACCTCAGGCAAATGGGGCAGTACCGCCTCCAGTACCTCTGCCACTCCGTTGCCGTGGATGGCGGAACAGGGGATCGGCTCCCCCAGCCCCAACTCCCAAAAAGCCGCCGCCTGGGCCAGGCCCAGTTGCCCCGACTCGCACTTGTTGACGGCCACCACCACCGGCAGGGGTTGTTTGCGCAGCCAATCGGCCACTTCCCGATCGGCGGGGGTCAGTCCCTCACGGCCATCTACCACAAAGATCACAGCGTGCGCCTCCGCCATCGCCGCCATGGCCTGCTGGCGGATGTGGGGCAAGAACTCGCTGTCGTCGCCAAAGACCAGGCCGCCGGTATCCACCACCTGCAGGCGACGCCCGTTCCACTCCACCTCTTGGTAGAGGCGATCCCGCGTGATGCCCGGCTCATCGTGGACAATGGCCGAACGCACCCCCGCCAGGCGGTTGACGAGGGTGGACTTGCCCACGTTGGGGCGACCCACAACGGCCACAAGGGGTAAAGCCACTGCTCTGCCTTGCCACAAAACCGAACTTAGATTTCTATCCTAGCCTTTGGGATCCCGGATACCCAAGCTCGGCCCTGCTTCGCATTGCTTCAGGTGCGGGTCTGGCGGTAAGCTGTGCAGTTAACCCCAAGTGAGCCAGGTGTCGGCTTGCCTTTCTATTTGTATGAACCGCGCTCTCGTCCCCGCCCAACGCTTGAACAAGCTGCCTGCCTACGTCTTCGCCCGCTTGGATGAGCTGAAGGCCCGCGCCCGCCAGCAGGGGCTAGATTTAATCGATCTGGGCATGGGCAACCCCGATGGGCCCACCCCCCAGCCGGTGGTGGAAGCGGCCCAGGCGGCCATCGCCGATCCCGTCCACCACGGCTACCCACCCTTCGAGGGCACGGCCAGCTTCCGCCAGGCAATTGCTGAGTGGTACTGGCGCCGCTATGGAGTGGAGCTGGATCCCAATGGGGAGGTGCTGCCTCTTTTGGGATCCAAAGAGGGCCTGACCCACCTGGCCTTGGCCTATGTGGATCCGGGGGATCTGGTGCTGGTGCCCAGCCCCGCCTACCCGGCCCATTTTCGCGGGCCCATGATTGCCGGCGGGCAGATCTACCCGCTGCTGCTGCGCCCCGAGAAGGGGTGGCTCATTGACCTGCAGGAGATCCCGCCGGAGGTGGCCAAGCAGGCGCGGGTGCTCTACTTCAACTACCCCAACAACCCAACGGCGGCGGTGGCGCCCCGCTCTTTTTTTGAAGAAGTGGTGGCCTTTGCCCACCGCTATGAGCTCATTCTGGTGCACGACCTGTGCTACGCGGAGCTGGCCTTTGACGGCTATCGGCCCACCAGCCTGCTGCAGATCCCCGGCGCCAAGGACTTGGCCGTGGAGTTCCACACCCTCTCCAAAACCTACAACATGGCTGGCTGGCGGGTGGGCTTTGTGGTGGGCAACCGCCAGATCATCCAGAGCCTGCGCACCCTGAAAACCAACCTCGACTACGGCATTTTTGGCGCACTGCAGAAGGCGGCCGAGACGGCTTTGGCCCTGCCAGAGAGCTACCTACAGCAGGTGCAGGAGCGCTACCGCCGCCGGCGCGACTATCTCATTAGCCGCCTGGCGGAGCTGGGCTGGCAGATTGAGCCGCCGCGGGCAACAATGTACCTCTGGATCCCGACCCCCCGCGCTGCCGACGGCACTCCCGAGGGATCGACAGAGTTTGCCCTGCGGGTGCTGGAATCTACGGGCGTGGTCGTAACCCCTGGCAGCGCCTTTGGGGAAGGGGGGGAAGGCTATGTGCGAATTAGCCTGATTGCCGATTGCCAGCGCTTGGGCCAGGCCATCGACCGCTGGGCGGAAGCCGGGATCCGCTACCTCACCTCCAGCTAGGGAGAGGGGAGTTGGTACTGCTCTACGATGCGCCGGGCAAAGGGAGGGACATGCTGCTCCAGCTTATGGGGGTAGTGGCGGCGCAGGTAGAGATAGTTGCGGACAAAGTGGGAATCAATGGAAAAGCGGGCATATTCCAGGCCACGGGGCCCAAAGCGCTGGATTGCTGCCCCCAGGATCCGAGCCAGCCACATGGGCAAGCTCAGAGCCTGCTCGTAGGCTTGGATCCCCTGCTGCACTGCTGCTCGCCGGGATCCCTGCGAGATCACCGGTTGGGTTTCCAGCTCTTCCCAAACCAGATCCAAGAGCTCCCGCCCGCGCGGGTTGCGCACCAGCAGCCACTGCCAGCCAAAGGGGGATCCCATGTAGCCCACCACCAGATCTGCCAGGCCGTTGACGTAGTCGAAACAGGTAAGGCAAGAGGGGGCAAATACGTCCTTGAGTTCTTTGGTCTTGAGGCCAAAAAAAGGCACCTTTTCCACCGAGCCGTCTTCGTGTTTGAAGTGGATGTGGAAGTCCTGCATGAATTCGTAGTGCACCACCGTCTGCGGGGAGCGGCTGGTGGTTTCCAAAAACTTCTGCAGGCCGGCGCGGCTGACATTGTCCACACAGGGCGTGCCCAGCACGTAAAGCCTCTCTAGGCCCAGCTTTTTCTCCACCGCCCGCAAAGCCTGGATCTGACAGCCCACCCCGATAACCAAGAGGCGCTTGAGGCCACTTTGCTCCACCTGCTCCAGCACGGAGAGATTGGGCGATAGCGTTGGCTTGTTAACCCGCGCCGCCAAGACCGCCTCCGGGGTACGCGCCAAGACAGGCCGTGGCTGAAAGCGGTCCTGGGGATCCGCCTGCACGCACACCACCCCTTCTACTAGGCCGCTGCTGAGGGCCTTCATGCCGATGCTGCTGACGATGCCCGTCCACTGGGCACCGGGGATTGGATCCCGCCTGCGGGCCGTGTACATTGCCTCGTAGACGCCGAAGTAGTCGCTGTCGCTGACGGCAGCCGACTCGGAGCGCAGCGACTCTCGGGATTGCCCGTGGGTTTGCTCTTCCAGGTGGGTAAACTGCTGGTTTAAGAAGGCACAGGCTTCTTTGACGTAGGCGACATAGCGGGTATCGCAGAGGCCGCACTGGCTGCACAGCTCTTTGGCCGGATAGTGGCCGGAGCGGATGGGTCGGGCCGGACGCGGGGAACGGGATCCCATGGGTTCTAGACCGTAGTGGACAGAGGCACCCTGACCGGTTACCTCACTTTCTTCAGTTTGCTGCCAAAACGACAGACAAGGGCAGAAAAGTTGAGGGATCCCCCCTCCTCCTGGCCACCTTCACCGCTGCCCAGTGAGGCCCACAGCTTGCCCACCCCACTGGACAGCAGAAGTTCTCTCGGCGGCCCCTCAGCCCCTGCCCAAACCACTTTCGAGGGCCCAGCGGGCCAGCTCGGTGCGGTTGTGCAAGCCAGTTTTGGCCAGCATGTTGCTGACATGGCTTTCGACGGTGCGCTGGCTCACCCCCATCACCTCGGCAATCTCGCGGTTGGACATCCCTCTAGCCACATGCTGGAGCACCTTGGTTTCCGTGGGGGTCAGCTCAATTTCCCGATCCAGCTTGATGACCGGCTGAATGCCGACACTTCGCATTTGCAACAGGCGCTCCGTGTGCTTGAGAACCGACTCCACCTGGGCCACCAGCTCTTCCGCTTCAAAGGGCTTGACCAGGTAAACATCTGCCCCCGTGTTGAGCCCGCGCACCCGATCGGCTGTTTGCCCGCGCGCCGACAAAAAAATCACCGGGATCCAGTCCGTCGCGCTGTTGGAGCGAATGGTCTGGACGAACGTGTAGCCATCCATCTCCGGCATCATCACATCGCAGATGATCAAATCCGGAGTGAAATGGCGCATCGCCTCTAACCCTTCTTGACCGTTGCTCGCCGCCACCACCTCGTAACCGCGAAACTCCAGGTAGTCCTTTACCAGCAGGATCAGGTTGGGATCGTCATCGACAAGCAACAGTCGCTTTGGGTTGTCCACGGCTGACCTTTTGAGCGCTAGAAGGGGGAAAAAGCACAGCTTTCCTTCCCTAACTTTGTCTAGGGAAAAGAAACCACAATGGGTGCCCTCTTATGGCACACCCCTAGCTTAACTAAGTAGCAGCCTGGGGTAACTGTATCCTACCCTCAGAGCCCAGAATACCATATGGAAGTGGAAACTGCATGCTTGAGAAATGCTGGCAACAGTATCTCTACGCAATTTAAGGATCCCGGTTGGTAACTTGATCCTAGAAACTTGTCAGAACTTGCCCCTCCCTTGGAAGCGCGGTGTGGAATACGTAACCATACTCTACCGGAAGGCCTGTATCCCGTAGGTGTCTTATGTACACATAGTACCGTATACCCATATTCTCCTTAGGTATTTATCTGCAAAGATTGCCAGTTCTCGTGTCTGCGTGTCTTCTGGCCGGGGTTTCCGCGTGGGCAGGCGGGCAGAGCTGGTGGAAAATGGAAGAAAGCCTGCACTTCAACAACAGCCGACATGGGGAGAAAGGGTGGAAAAGGGCACACTGGTGGAGTTTCGCCACAATAACGACCGTGTGTTGGCCGTAGTTCAGGGCACCGAGGGCAAAAAGAACCTACTGCTGGGCGTAGCGTCGGGGCAGGTGCACAGCGTTCACCCTCGCCAAATTACCTTTGCCTTGAACGGCAATTCCAGCTTTACGGTGGCGGATATCCCGGGCTTTTGGCAGGCGGTGCAGGCGAAGTTGGATCCCGAAAGTTTGGCTTTGGCCTGGGAATTGGTTCAGGAGGAGCGCCGGCCCCTGAGCCTGTCGGAGATGGCCCAGTTGTTGTTTTCCGACGATTCCCCGGTCTCTACTTATGCTGCTTACCGCCTTTTGAGTGAGGATTTCATCTACTTTAAGGCAAAGGGGGAAGGCTACGAGCCGCGTACCCCGGCGCAGGTGAAGGAAATCCGCCATCAAATTGCCGTCACCCAGCAGCGGCAGCAGGAACAGGCCGAGTTTGAGGCCCGCCTAAGGGCAGCGGTGGCCCAGCCTGGGCAAAAGTACACTTGGACCCCAGCGGAGCGAGCCCGTCTGGAGCTGCTGGAGCGCCTAGCTTTGCAGGGAGCGGCGGCCAGCATTCGCAGCCACGAGGATCTCTCCCACAACCTTACCCCCTCGGATCGGGAGCGGGCCTCGCAACTGCTGCAACTGATGGGATTTCCCGACACTCCCCAAGGAGCCTTTGACGCCCTGGTAGCCCTGGGCCTGTGGAGCCGCCACGAGAACCTGGCTCTGCGCCTCACCGGGATCCCCACCCAATTTCCCAAGGAGGTGGAGCGCTACACCCAAACTTTGCTGGGCGGCCCTCCTCCCTTCCTGGATCCCCACCTGCGCCGCGATCTCACCCATCTCCACACCTACACCATCGACGACGCCAGCACCCGCGATATCGACGATGCCCTCAGCGTCGAGTTTTGGTCGGATGAGGAGATCAAGCTCTGGATCCACATTGCCGATCCCAGTTGCTGGGTACAGTGGGGGGATCCTTTGGATCTGGAGGCCCGCCGGCGGGGCACCAGCGTCTATCTGCCCGAGCGGGTGATCCCGATGTTTCCACCGGAGCTGTCCACCGGCCTGATGAGCTTGGTGCAGGGGGAGGTGCGGCCTGCCCTCAGCTTCGGCATCCGGCTGGGATGCGACGGTGCCGTGCGGGACTACGAGATCTGCCTTAGCCAAATCCAGGTCAACTACCGCCTCACCTATGACGATGCCGACGAGATGCTGGAGTTGGGGGCAGAGGCACAACTGACGGCCATTGCCCGGGCCGCTCGCTGGCGCTACGCCTGGCGCCTGGCTCAAGGGGCCATCCAGATCGGCCTGCCGGAGCAAGATATCAAGGTCATGGACGAGATCCCCCACCTGCGTGTTATTGAGGATACGCCGGCGCGGCAGATGGTGGCGGAGATGATGGTGCTGGCCGGTGAGGTGGCTGCTCGCTTTGCTTGCCAAAACAGGATCCCGGTGCCCTATCGCCTGCAGCCGGCCCCTGAGCTCCCCCCGCCGGAGGTTTTGGATCTGTATCCCCAGGGGCCGGTGAGATCCTTTGCCATCATGCGCTGTCTATCGCGGGCAGAGGTGGCCACCCAACCGGGGCGACATACGGGGTTGGGTCTCGATGCCTACTGTCAGGTAACTTCCCCCATTCGCCGCTACCTGGATCTGGTGGCCCACTACCAGATCAAGGCCTTTTTGCGGGGGGATCCCTTGCCCTTGACCGAAGCCGAGGTGCAGCAGTTGTTGCTGGCCATCGAGCCAGGCACTGCAGAAGCGGTTCAAGTGGAGCGCAAATCCAAGCGCTACTGGAGCATCGAGTACCTGCGCCAGCGGCCGGGGCAGATTTGGCGGGCCTTGGTCTTGGGCTATCTGCGGGAGCAGGAAAACCTCGTCATGGCTCTGCTGGAGGAGATTGCCTTTCGGGTGCCGGTGCGCCTAGAACGCCAGGTTCCTCTGGCGGCTTGGATTGAACTGGAAGTCGTGCAGGCGGATCCCCGCGCGGATGTGATCGAGCTGCGCGAGGTGGGACGGGATGCCCCTTAACCTGACGCTTACCCAATCTCCCCAGGCAATTGATACAACGGAAGGGGAAGGTCTCATAATGTCCGGACTGCGAATTTCTCTGAGGGGATCCCATGACTGCACAAAGCTCTGGCCCGCCTCCGATTGTTTACATTCTTTTGCTGGCGATACTGGGGGGAGGCGGCTGGTATGCCTATCGCTCCGGCCTATTTGACTCTTTCCTGAATCGAGGGAACGTGCCTTCTGTCCCCAGCCAGATTCCGGCTGCCCAGCCACAGGCACCGACGGCACCCAACCTTCCCCAGGCGCAAGCTCCCAATCTGCCTGCCGGCCCGGTTAAGCTGGACACTTCCCTGCCCAACCCGGCGGTGCTGCAGATGGATGGCAGCGTCACCATGGTTCGCCTTGTCTTGGCCTTGAAGTCAGGCTACAGCCAGCGCAACCCCGGCATTCCCCTCACCTACGGGATCCCCGATGGCAAACCCAACGGCTCCAATGCCGGCCTCAAGGCCCTCATGGAAGGCCGCATCCAGATGGCCGCCAGCTCCCGCCCCCTCAATGCCAGCGAAGTGCAGGCCGGTTTGCAGGCGATCCCGGTGGCCAAAGATGCCCTGGCGGTGGCGGTGGGGGTGAACAACCCCTACAAAGGCGGCCTGACGCTGCAGCAATTGGCCGATATCTTCCAGGGTCGGATCACCAACTGGAGTCAGGTGGGCGGCCCGGATCGCCCAATTCGCGTTCTCAACCGCGCCCCCCAGAGCGGCACCTACACTGTCTTCCAAGAGCTGGTGTTACTGGGGCTGCCCTTTGCCCCCGACAACCCGCCCTACTTCACCACCGCCACTGAAGATGTCACCACTCCCCTTCTGCGGGCTTTGGGAGAAGACGGCATCACCTACAGCACTGTGGATCAGGTGCAGAACCAGCAAACGGTGAGGATGGTGCCCATCGACGGCCAGATGCCCACTCGCGAGGCCATTCAAAGTGGCCGCTACCCTTTGGCCCGCAACGTGTTTTTGGTGGTGCCGCCAAAAACCAGCCCCGTGGTGGCTGACTTCATCAACTACGCCCTCTCCGACCAAGGCCAACAAATTATTGGCCGCACCGAGTTCATCCCGCTGCGCTAGCTAGCCTAGCGATTGGCTCGGTAAAGCAGTCCCAGTCCCACTGCGGAGCAGATGAAGTTGGGCAACCAAGCTGCCACCTCCGGCCCCAGCGTCCCGATCTGCCCCAGCGCCTGGCTGACAAACAGCAGCACGTAGTAGGCGAAGATAATCAGCACGCTGAGGCCCAGGCCCAGAGAAGAACTGGTGCGCTGGGGGCGCAGGCCCAGAGGCGCCCCGATCAAGGTGAAGGCCAGACAGGCAAAGGGAATGGCGTACTTTTGGCTGAGGTTGACCTGGAGGCGGCGTACCCGCTGCAGATCCCCTGAGCTGGCGATGACCTCAATGTAGCGGCGCAGCTCTTGAATGTTCATCTCCTCGGGGCTGCGAACCTCCTGGGCCAAATCCAGCGGCGCCCGCGACAGACGCAGCTCCTGCCGAGCAAAGGTGGCGATGTTGCTGTAGGTGCCGTCGGGCGAAACGAGGTAGGTGGTGCCCTCTTCAAACACCCAGAGGTTCTCCTGGGGATCCCAGCGCCCCCGTTGCGCCAGGAGAATTTGGCTGAGAGCCTCGTTGGAAAAATCGAGGACAATGACGCCGCGCATCTGCTGGCCATCGAAGCTGCGGGCATAGAACTGACGGGTTAGCCCTTGCCGGCGGGAAAAACTGCCGTCCGGCTCGGGCGTAAGGATCTCGCCAAACTCTTGGTAAAGGATGTTCTCGCGGCGAAAGTCCGGATCCCGGTTCAAAGCACGGTTTAAAGTCAGGGCCGCCTGGCGGTTGCTCACCGGCACCACCAGCTCGTTGAAGAGAAACGTTAACGTCGTCACCAAGAGGCTGAGGAGGAGAGCAGGCACCACCAGACGGTAGAGGCTCACGCCGCAGGCGCGCAGGGCAGTGATCTCGTTATCAGCAGACAGGCGCCCATAGGCCAGCAGTGTTGCCAGCAACATGGACATGGGGAACGTCAGGACGATGATCCCCGGTGCCCGCAACACAAACACTTGCAACGCTGCCGAAAGGGACAGCCCCGCCTCTACCACCAGGCGCACCAGCTCAAACAGGGATCCCACTGCCATCACCAGGGTGGTAAACGTCCCCACCCCAAACAGAAAAGGCAGCAGCATCTCCGAGACGACGTAGCGATCCATCAGGCCTACCGCACAGACGAGGGAGAGCCTGGGGCAGGACTGCTCAACCGAATAAGGAGTGGGGGGAGAAGAGAGTTTCACGCAGCCCAAGGAAGTAGTAGCTAGGACAGCCAGCCCTTCGGGAGAGCCGAAGGCTGTTAACGACTCTAGACTGGAACGTTGGGGAACGAAAGGTTGATTGCCCCCCTAGATCGACCTATGATTGTGCAAAAGTGTGCTCAGAATTAGCCTTGGGCCTGGCCGGTTATTTCTGCAAAATCTCCGAGCATGGCTCCTGCTCTCCCCAATCTCAAAGGCTTGCTGGAAAGACTCCTGGAGCTGCGCCGGCAAGTGGTCGAGGGATCCCAGACCTACCTGGCCGCTTGGGGCTGTTCTGCAGATCCTCCTGCAGCCCTCTGCAACCTGGCGCGCTACCTGGCGCTGCGCCAACACGATCTGCGCAACCTGCAATTGGAGCTGGCTGCTGTGGGGCTGTCCTCGCTGGGACGGTGTGAATCGCGGGTTTTGGAGAGCCTGGATGCGGTGATTGCCATTTTGGCAGCCACGCAGGGCCTAAGCCACAAGGGGCCCAGCTATGAGGAGTTTTACGCTGGAGACATGGCGCTGGAGCAGCACACTGCGGTTCTCTTTGGCCCTCCCTCCGCCCACCGCCGCGCCCGCATCATGGTAACCCTGCCCGGCGAAGCTGCCGAGCAGCCAGAGCTGCTGCTGCAACTGTTGCAGCGGGGCATGGATGTAGCGCGAATCAACTGCGCCCACGACGATCCCTCGGGGTGGGAGAAAATGGTGGCCCACTTGCGCTGGGCCGAAGCCCAGACCCAACGGCGCTGCAAGATTTTGTTCGACCTGGCCGGCCCCAAGATCCGCACTGGCCCGGTGGCCATGCCCCCCGGCAAAGCCAAGGTGTACTGCGGGGATCGCATCCTGCTCACGGCAGCCATGCCGCCGGTCAACTCTGACATCTCCTGCCAGGTGGCTTGCACTCTGCCGGAGGTTTTGGCAAACCTGCAGGTGGGAGCAACTGTTTGGATCGACGACGGCAAGATTGGTGCCCGCGTCGTGGGGATCGAGCCGGCGGGCGTGGTGCTGGAGGTGGACAAAGTTGCTCCCCAGGGCAAGAAGTTGCGAGCCGAAAAAGGCCTCAACTTTCCCGACAGCCAGCTCCCGATCCAGCCCCTGACCGAGAAAGACCGCCAAGACCTGGACTTTGTGGTGCAGTATGCCGACCTGGTGGGCTATTCCTTTGTCCAGCAGCCGGCGGATTTGCAGGTGCTGTTTGCTGAGCTGGAGCGGTGCCAGGCTCGGCCTGACTTGGGGTTAATCCTGAAAATCGAGACCCGACAAGCGGTGAAAAACCTGCCGGCTCTCATTGCGACGGCTGCTAATAGGCCGCTGGGGGTGATGATTGCCCGGGGAGATCTGGCTGTGGAGATGGGCTGGCTGCGCTTGGGCGAGATCCAGGAGGAACTGCTGTGGATCTGTGAGGCCGCCCATGTGCCCGTGGTGTGGGCTACGCAGGTGCTGGATCAGCTCACCAAAGAGGGCCTGCCCTCGCGGCCTGAGCTTTCCGATGCGGTGATGTCTGCCCGCGCCGAGTGCGTCATGCTCAATAAGGGCCCCTATCTCCTGGAGGCGGTTGCCCTTCTGGATGAGCTGCTGGCTCGGATGCAAGCCCACCAGCACAAGAAAAGCCAACGCCTGCGGGCTTTGTATTCCTGGCAGTAGAGGAAGCTCGTTAGAGGCGGAACTTATCCCCCAGGTAATACTTGCGCACCAAGGGATCCGCCGCCAGCTCTGCTGCCGTGCCCTTGGCCAGGATGGCCCCATCGTTGAGAATGTAGGCCCGGTCGGTGATCTCCAGCGTCTCCCGCACGTTGTGGTCAGTAATCAAAACACCGATGCCCCGCTGCTTAAGTTTGGCCACCACCTCCTGGATATCTGCCACTGCGATGGGATCCACCCCCGCAAAGGGCTCATCCAGCAGCAGGAATTTTGGCCCGTGGATCCCGGCAGCCAGAGCGCGGGCAATTTCGGCGCGGCGCCGTTCTCCCCCCGACACCTGCAAGCCCAAACTGTGGGCCACATGGGCAATGCGGAACTCCTCCAGCAGGTGGTTGAGTCGCTGCTGCCAGAGGCGGCGAGGCACCCCCGTCTGCTCCATGATCAACAGCAGGTTGTCTTGAATGCTGAGGCGACGAAAGATGCTGGGCTCCTGGGCCAAGTAGCCGATCCCCAAGCGGGCGCGGCGATGCATCGGCAGATGGGTAATATCTTGGTCATCCAGCCAGACATGGCCACGGTTGGGCTGGATCAGGCCGGTCATGATGTAAAAGGTGGTGGTTTTCCCCGCCCCATTGGGCCCCAGCAGCCCCACAACCTCTCCCTGCTGAATGTGCAAGCTGACGTCGCTCACCACCTCACGGCGGCCATAGCGCTTACAGATGTTTTCCAGTCGAATCTGCATAGGATCGGCACAGGGTTGCTGTTCAATGCTGACTAATTTTGGAGGGCTAGTTCCACAGAGGCTTCTCTCCCAAGGCTGACCCGAACTCGACCCCTGATCTAGAGGGGGACGAGCAGAAATGAACTACCCCACCGCGTAGGCGGGTGGGGTTTCCTCACCCGCTTGAAAGCAGAGCTTTTGTCTCTTCTTCTGCCCCAGTTGCTTCATGGATCCCGTGTACCGGGCGCCGACAACATCCGCTCCCAAAACTCCAGCTGCTCATGAGCCGGCGAGAAGGCCAGGCCGCCCAATTCCCACAACCGCTGCAGCGTCTGGCCGCAGTGGACGTGGAACAGACAGCGCACCACCCAACCCTTTAGCCGTACTCTCGCCTGAGGTTCGAGCCACAGCGCCGGGTGCTCGCGGTCATAAAACAAGCAGGGCTCTCCCCAACCCCACAGCTGCGGTGGTGGAGGATCGCTGCGGGCAAAACCATAGAGGGTAACTTTCAGGTTCAGATCCGTCTCACCAGGGTCGTAGTGCCGCCCCAGCTGGTGCAGCAGGTAAGCCAGGCAAAGCAGGGCTTCGCTGCGGCGGTCAAATTCAATACAGACGTTCTCCAGACCAAACTGCTGCCCGGGCCGGCGCGCTTGCAGGTGTCGTAGCGCCTGCGCAGCCCGCTCCTTGTCGTCATAAGCCACGACCGGCAGCCAAGTCTGGGGCGAGGTGTAGCGTACCAGAAGAACCAAAGGTAGAGGGCGATCTAGGGGCATGGAAACTTCGGTTTCCGTGCATCGGCGGCTCCTAAAGCATAACCCACCGCCGCCACGCCGCGGATATATTGCGCCAACCACAGGGCCAACAGAGGATCCAGGTGTTGACCACCTGCATGGGAATTGGGAGGATCTTCCGATATGGTTGCCGGACGCCGCAACTGCTCGCGCTGCACCCGGATGGGATCCCTGGCCTTTCCCATGCTCCGCTGTCCAGCTTGCCATTGGCTCAACCTCGACTCCGATCGTCGCTGTCGCCGCTGCCGTTGCTTCCTGCGTTGTCGCCCTCTCCCCTCCTGGGACAGCTTGCCCGTCGCCCGGCCCAGCTCGAGGAAAGGCAAGCCGAACCATCCTCTTCGGCTGGCAATCCGCTGGGATTGTGTCTTGGCTGCCTCGGCGATACTTTCGGTTTTGCTGGGACTGGGGCAACTGTCTTGGCATTGGGTGGAGCCGCTGCTGCAAGATCCTCCCCCGCCCGGCGATAGCCCACCAGCTCTAGGGCGATAAGGCCACAACGTCATCGCAGCTTGAGGGAATTTGTCAATGCGGGAGCCCAGGCAAACCTGTGGAGTGGTCGAAGCCGACGGATGCCACTATCATGTGACCAACGCAGAACAACCCCGCTCTGCCGGATTGTCTCAGTCAACCTTTCATGAGGCTTGATTACCATGAATTTCCATCTCAAAGCTGCCGCCGTTTTAGCGCTACTGACCACAGCAGCCGTGGCCTCCACTGCCGCCGCCACAACCCCCAACGCCTGCTTCTTGCGCTATCTTATCGCTTCGCGAACCTGTCCCAACTGCCGGCTGGGATCCCTCGAGCTGAGCAACCTCGATCTGGCAGAGGCTAACTTCCAGGGTGCCGACCTGATCGAGGCCAACCTGGAGCGCACCATCCTCACTGGCGCCGATCTCAGCCAGTCCTACTTGGTGGGAGCCAATCTGCGGCGCGCCCAGTTGCGTGGCGCCGACCTCAGCGGTGCCTACCTGGAGGGAGCGGACCTGCGGGGTGCCGATTTGCGGGGGGCCGATCTCTCCTCCGCCTCCCTCTACGGCGCCGACTTGCGCGGGGCCGATCTGCGCGATGCCAATCTGACTGGGGCTGACCTGAGCTTTGCCCGCACCTGGGGCACACGCCTGCAGGGCGCCGTTCGGGAATAGCGCAAAAGGCCGAGATCAATTCTCGGCTGGCTCGCCCCTGCCCACTTCCCCTCTCTTGCTCCGGGAGAGGGGTCGGGGGTGAGGGCCCAGTGCGGATGGCGAGACTCGAACTCGCAAGGCAAAGCCACACGCCCCTCAAACGTGCGCGTATACCAATTCCGCCACATCCGCATTCTAGGTTTAACCATCATAGCGGCAGAAGGGCGGAGCTGTTAAGAGGAGGGGCCATTGCAGTACGGGCGAGTTTAGTCTTCTGTCCAAAACCGCTCGGAGAGATACTTGTCGGCCCCATCGCAGAAGATGGTAACCACCACCCCTGCCGAGAGCTGACGCGCCACCTGCAGGGCAGCCACCACATTGGCGCCGGCGGAGATGCCGACCAGCAGGCCCTCCTCCCGAGCCAGGCGTTTTACCATCTTTTGGGCCGCCTCGGTGGAGACCTCGACGTGCCGATCCGGCAGGGTGGGATCGTAGATCTCCGGCTTAAGGGCAGTGGCCATGTGCTTGAGGCCTTCGAGGCCGTGGAAGGGGGAGTCGGGCTGCATGGCGATGATCTGGATATCAGAGCGGTACTCCCGCAGGCGCCGCCCTACCCCCATACAGGTGCCGCTGGTGCCCAGGCCGGCCACGAAGTGGGTGACCTGCCCCTGGGTTTGCTCCCAGATCTCCACCCCTGTGGTCTCGTAGTGGGCCTGCCAGTTGGCGGGGTTGCTGTACTGGTCAGGATAGAAGTAGAGATCGGGGTTTTCGGCGTAGAGGGCGCGGGCTTTCTCGATGGCCCCATCGGAGCCAAGGGCTGGATCCGTGAGCACCAAGTCCACCCCATAGGCAGCGAGGATCTTCTTGCGCTCTGGACTGGCGTTGGCCGGCAGGGCCAGCTTCACCTTGTACCCCAAAGCTGCCCCTATCCAGGCATAGGCGATGCCCGTGTTGCCGCTGGTGGCATCCAGGATGATCTTGCCAGGCCTCAGCTTGCCCTCGCGTTCGCCAGTGCGAATCATGTTCAGGGCCGGGCGATCCTTGACCGAGCCGCCGGGGTTGTACCACTCTGCTTTGCCATACACTCGCACCGATGGCGGCAGTTCAGCAGTAACCCGCCGTAAGCGAATGAGGGGCGTGCCGCCCACCAGCTCAATAGGGCTATCAACCGCAGGGGGCAAGGGGCGAGAAGAAAACACAGTCGGGTACAAGGGGGATCCCTCGCTAGATGGGCACTGGGCTGGACAACCATTGCTCATCTTATCCCGGTGTTGATCGGCTCTTGCCGGCTTTTTCTGGCCCTTCTCCGCGCTTTCCCGAAAACCTCTGGCTAGACTTTAAGATGGGGGTAGAGAAGCACGAGTTCTGGACAGCGGCGTGATGCGGAGGGGCATGGCAGAAGTCGGCATTGTAACCGCGCAACAGTTTGACCGCCGACGAGGCCAGATCCACGTTTACGATGGCGAGGGCAAGGGCAAGTCCCAGGCGGCGTTGGGAGTTGTGCTGCGCTCCATTGGCTTGGGAATCGAAAATGCGGCCCCCAGCCGGGTGTTGCTGGTGCGGTTTCTCAAGGGGCCGGGCCGCACTTATGCGGAGGACGCGGCGATTGCCGCTCTGCAGCGGGGCTTCCCCCACCTCATTGATCAACTGCGCACGGGGCGAGGAGAGTTCTTTGGCCCCGACGAGATCACCAAGTTTGACCGTCAGGAGGCCCGCCGCGGCTGGGATGTGGCCAAGGGGGCGCTGGCGTCTGGATTTTACTCGGTGGTGGTGCTGGACGAGCTGAACCCGGTGCTGGATCTGGGCCTACTGCCGGTGGATGAGGTCGTCAGCACCCTCAAGCAAAAGCCAGAGGAGATGGAAGTTATCATCACCGGGCGGGGCGCCCCCAAGGAAATTATCGACCTGGCCGATCTGCACTCAGAAATGCGCAGCGTCCGTCGGGCGACGGATCCCCAGAATGGCCAGCCCCCCCTCAGCGGCATTGAGATTTACACCGGCAACGGCAAGGGCAAGTCCACCAGCGCTCTGGGACGGGCTCTGCAGGCTATTGGGCGTGGCATCAGCAAGGATCTCTCCCACCGGGTGTTGATCATGCAGTGGCTCAAAGGGGGGACGGGCTACACGGAAGATGCGGCCATTCGGGCCTTGCGGGAGAGCTACCCTGATCTAGTGGATCACCAGCGCTGCGGCCGCGATGCCATTGTCTGGCGGGGCAAGCAGCAGGAAATCGATTATGTAGAGGCAGAGCGAGGCTGGGAGTTGGCACGGGCGGCCATTGCCTCCGGGCTTTACAAAACCATCATTCTGGATGAGCTCAACCCCACGGTGGATCTGGAGCTATTGGACGTGGAGCCGATTGTTGAGGCTTTGCTGCGCAAGCCGCGCGACACGGAGATCATCATCACAGGGCGCTGCCATGCTCCTTTGCCCTACTTTGAGCTGGCCTCTGTCCATTCGGAAATGGTGAGCCACAAGCACTATGCCGAGCAAGGCGCGGATCTGCGGCGCGGGGTGGACTATTGAGCAAGAGAATGGAATCCTTGACAGCGCCTATGCAGGTCAGTGGCTTCCCAGATGCGAGGGCAGTGGCCCAGTTGCTACTTGCTCTTTTCCAGACGGAGGTGTGGGTGGAGGGCAAGGAGCGGGTTCCCCAAGGCCCGCTGCTGGTGGTGAGCAACCATCGCAGCTTTTTGGATGCGCCGGTGCTGATCGCGGGGCTGGATCGACCAATTCGTTTTGCCTGCCACTACTATCTATCCCAGGTGCCCCTCTTGCGGGAGATCGCCTTGGCGCTGGGGTGTATCCCCCTCCAGCAGGGATCCTGGCCGCAGATCCACTTTTTTCGCCAGGCTCAGGCCACGTTGGCAGCGGGCGGAGGGGTGGGAATTTTCCCGGAAGGGGCAGACCAGATTACCCGCGAGACCTCACCCCAGGAGGTGGGACGGTTCCAGCCGGGCTTTGCCCATCTGGCCTTGGCTGCCAAGGTGGATCCTCTGCCAATCCTGCCGGTGGCCTTGTGGGCCCAGGAAGAGTGGCGGGGGATGGATATTCCCATGGCTTTTTTCCGCTGGTTTGATCCCAGCGAGCCCAGGTTTCAGCAGCAAGGAGGGCACCCGGTGGTGATCTATCGCCGGGTGGTGCTCAAGGTGGGATCCCCTCTCTGGGTGAGGGGAGAAGGGCGCTATACCTGCCGCCAGGAGAGGCTGCAGCTAATTCAGGAGTTAACGGCAGCCGCCCGCGAACAGGTGCGCTTGGGGTTGGCAAGGAGATGGAAAAATTGAAGGGTAAGCCCACCGCCTCTATTCCAAGCCACCAGAAGCGGCCCCCGCTGTTCTATTTGCCGGGTATGGATGGCACAGGCCAATTGTTTTACCGGCAGGCACAGGCTCTGCAAGCCGAGTTTCACGTCCGCCCTTTGAGCCTAAACCACCCCGAAGCGGGAAATAGCTGGGAGAGCCTGGCCGATTGGGTGGGATCCCAACTGGAAGAGGGGGCCTATCTGTGCGGCGAATCCTTTGGGGCCTGTCTGGCGTTGGCCGTTGCCGCCCAGCAGCCGGAGCGCTGTCGTGGCCTCATCTTGGTCAACCCGGCCTCATCCCTGCGGCGCCGGCCCTGGTGGTGGGCGGGCCATGTTCTCCTGCCCTTTTTGCCGCCAGCGCTCTACCACCAGATGGCGGAGCGGGGGCTGGGATTTTTGGCGGAGCTAAGCCAAATGGAGCCGCCGGATTGGGAGCGGTTGCGCCAGGCCGTACACAGCGTTGCTCCCGAGGTGGCTGCCCAGCGCCTGGCCTTGCTGGGATCCTTTGTTGTGGAAGAGCTGCCCCTGGAGTCGATGAGGCTGCCAACCCTGCTGGTGGCGGGGGGGCGGGATCGCCTCCTACCCTCGGTGCAGGAGGTGCAGCGTTTGGCGGAGCGACTGCCCCAGGCTCAGGTGGAGATCTCGCCTTTGAGCGGTCATGCCTGCCTTCTGGAGCGGCAGATGAACCTGCGGCGCTACTTGCTCAAGCCCGATGGGGTTTTTGCCCCGCTACTGCTTAATTCCGCTCCAGCGCATTGAGCAGGGGGAGGGATCCCCACAAGTTTTCGATTCGCTCTTGGCAGGCGCTATCTTTCCCTTCTCGATCCAGCCAAAGGGCTCTCAAGCCTGCTGCCTTGGCCCCTTGGTAGTCTTCGCGGTAGCTGTCGCCAATGTGCCAGGCAGCGGCAGGCGGGATCCCTTGGGTCTCTAGGGCAGCTTGGAAGATGCGGGGATCGGGCTTGGCATGGCCCACCTGGGTGGAGAGGGTGAGGCTGGAAAAATAGCCCTCCAACTGCAGTGCCTGCAGCACCTTGGGCAGGCGGCTGTCGAAGTTGGAGATCACCCCCAGCCGGATCCCTTCCCCCTGGAGGGCCTGGAGAACCGGCAGCGTCTCCGGATACAGTTCCCAGGGATCCGCCCCGGCAAAATACTCGAAAAGGCGGGCAAAAAACGCCTCAAACCGTTCCTCCCCAAAAGCAGCCAGGGATCCCACCCCTGCAAAAGTCTGGCGCACCACCTGCCGCCACCAGGCCCGCTCCCAAGCCAGCAAAGAGGATCCCAACAGACCGGCACAGGCTGGCGGCGGAGCGCTGGCAAAAGCTTGGGCAAAGGCGCGATCCAGCGCCTGCGGATCCACCGATACCCCATACGCTGCTGCCACCTGGCTGTAGGCCTGGCCGACGCTGCCCCGCACCCGAAACAGCGTGCCCACGGCATCGAAGAAGATTACCCTCGGCCTCACTGCTGGCTCTCGTAGCGGGCGTAGGCATCCACAATCCGCTGCACCAGGGGGTGGCGTACCACATCCCGCTGGTCAAAGTAGCAAAAGGCAACTCCCTCCACCCCGGCCAGGATGCGCTCCGCAGCCGCTAGGCCCGACAGGCGATGTTTGCCCAGATCCGTTTGGGTGAGATCCCCGGTAACCACCATGCGCGACCGAAACCCCAGGCGGGTGAGCGCCATCTTCATCTGCTCCGGGGTGGTGTTCTGGGCTTCGTCCAGAATGATGAAAGCATTGCTCAGGGTGCGACCGCGCATGTAGGCCAGCGGCACCACCTCGATCACCCCTTGTTCCATCAACTGGGGCAGTTTGGCCGGATCGATAAACTCAAACAGAGCATCGTAGAGGGGCCGTAGATAGGGATCCACCTTCTCTACCAGATCCCCAGGCAAGAACCCCAGCTTCTCCCCTGCTTCCACCGCAGGGCGAGTGAGGATCAGGCGCTCATACTCGCGGTTTTGCAAGGCCGTGATGGCCACGACGGCAGCTAGATAGGTTTTGCCGGTGCCCGCCGGCCCAATGCCGAAGCAAAGGTCGTGAGCTCGGATGGCTCGCACGTACTCCTGTTGACGGGGCGTCTTGGGCCGGATCAGCTCTCCCTTGCGGGTGCGGGCCAGAACACTTACCTGCGCCTGATGATAGGCGTCAGCTTCTTGGTTAGAGAGGGCGCGAAAGGCTTGTTCGGCATCGATCACAGTAACAGGGTGTCCAGTTTGCCAAAGCGGTCTCAGCAATTCTAGCCACTGCCGCACCTGCTGCCGCTGTTGAGGTGTGCCCCTTAGGTACAGGTCTTGTCCTCGCAGCGTTACCGAGGCGCCGCTACAGCGGCTGATCCACTTCAGGTTGGCCTCCTGCACGCCCGCCAGAGACATAGCCTGCCGCGGATCCAACAAAGAGATGATCTCCAGATCGGTGGGAGCGGAAGAAGTCGAGTTGTTGTGCATGCCGTGGGCGCTGCGCGCCCTAAAACCTGTGATGGCGATTCTATCAAAACTGCCGGACAGCACGCTTCGGCCTCTGGACAACCGTTGCAAACCCCCCAGACTGACTTCAGGAAGCTGAACAAAGAG
>NZ_JANSJN010000002.1:21819-31951 GCF_047462555.1 Synechococcus sp. B60.1 | reverse complement strand
GGTGCTTACTTAGCAGCAGTTATAGCATTGAACAGCAGCTAAAGCTGCTCTAAGGCTTTTCCGCCCCGCATTCAAGTACGGGGCTACCAAGCTACTCTGCTGTGTTCTGGAACACAAACTGGGAAAACTTACACCAATCGGGATTTGGATTCAGCTTTTGCTCATAACTGAAGTTACAAGGAGTTAACAGAACGCTGAGGATATCTAAAAAGATATTGCAAGTAACTTTTTTTCTTCTAGAAAAGCTCTTACCCATCAAGTAAAGTTGATCTGACAATTGATGGGGCCTAGGTTGACTTCGTGCCCCGTTTTTCATGTTGTCGCTTCCATGTAGGGAAGAGGAGTTAACGGAATGGCTTAGAAAAGAGCTCTCTGCTCCTTGAGTTTTTGTTTGATAAAGCTTCTCAAGTGACCTAGATTTGCCGGAGGATGGTCTCTCAGTAGACCTCCAGAAGGGGAATCTGGGATCGGCTTGGTTCTTAGTTTGTCTTGAGACATCACATCCAAAAAGATTGCAAGAGAAAAGGAGACGGCATGTCTGTTCAATCTGCTGCACCCAATACCTTAGAACTGCCGCAAATGAACTTAAGGCAAGATTCGGCCCAAGTTCCGCCCCAGATTACTTGTGATGGCAGCGACTTGGACTGGAGCCAAGCCGTGGTGATTGAGGGCGCGCAGCCCCAAGAGGGGGAGTTGCAGGGCTGGATCGCCTTTTACGGCCTGCGGGTCAACCACGAGCCGGGCAATATCTTGCACTGGCAAGGACGCCCGCTGCGGGCCAGCCGCCTGCGCTTTTTTGTGAAAAATGTGGCTTGGCGCTACGGCTTTTCCTTCTCCACCAGCATCCGCTCGCCTCTGGGCAAAGGGATCCCGACCCCGCCAGAGTGGCGCTACCCGGGTCTTTGCCGCTACGGCCTCGTGCTGT
Source organism: Synechococcus sp. B60.1 (assembly GCF_047462555.1). Taxonomy (NCBI): domain Bacteria; kingdom Bacillati; phylum Cyanobacteriota; class Cyanophyceae; order Synechococcales; family Synechococcaceae; genus Synechococcus; species Synechococcus sp. B60.1. The sequence continues at coordinate 31,026 of NZ_JANSJN010000002.1, read as the reverse complement.
TTCAGCCCAACGCCCAACTGGTGGCCCATCAGGTTTGGGAATCCTCGCCGGAGCAGCCCCAAGAGGTGGATCTGGATCCCAATTTGGATATCGCCTTCAACGTCAACGATGCCAAGGGCAGCTACGGCGACAACAGCGGCAGCTTCGATATCTATGTGCAGGTGGTGAGCTGAGTTCCGGAAGGGATCCCGCTCGAGAACAGTTGCTGGGTGGGATCCCATCTTCTACAATGGGTAAACTAGCAGCTGGATCCCAGCTTGCTGGGGTCTCTGCCGCTCTGGAGAGGTGGCTGAGTGGTCGAAAGCGGCTTCCTGCTAAGAAGTTACGGGGCCCAAAAGCTCCGTCGAGGGTTCGAATCCCTCCCTCTCCGTTGCCGTGGCTAGTTCCTAGCCGCCCTTTCTGCTGATGGAGGGCACCGATGGGTCAGGTGTGGCTTCTAAGTCAGTGGGGAGTGGCGCTTTGGCTCAACCTGGCCTTGGTGGCGCTGGCTCTGCTGAGCCCGCAAAGGGCGTTGACGCGGGCTGGGGTTCTCCATGCAGGCTTGCTTGGCCTGCTGGTGTGGGGGGGCCTGGGGTGGCGGGGTTACCTAGTAGTAGCCGCCTATTTTTTAGTCGGCACCGCCGTCACCCGGCTGGGGATCCGGCGCAAGCAGGCGCAGGGGATCGCCGAGAAGCGGGAGGGGGCGCGAGGGCCGGAAAATGTCTGGGGATCTGCCCTGACGGGGGCTGCCTGTGCGGTGGGATATGCACTTTTTGCCCATCCCCTCTGGTGGTTGGGGTATAGCGCCAGCTTCGCCGCCAAGTTGGCCGATACCGTCAGCAGCGAAGTGGGAAAAGCCTACGGACGCCAGACCTTTTTGATCACCACCTTTCAGCCGGTGCCGGCGGGCACAGAGGGAGCTGTGAGCCTGGAGGGATCCCTGGCAGGGATGGCGGCAGCGGTAGGGATGGCCACGTTGGCCTGGGGGATCGGTGGGGAGTGGGTAAGAGGAGACCCGTTTTGGCTGGGCATTTGCTGTCTGGGTGGGATTCTGGCCACCTTGGCAGAAAGCTGGATGGGGGTGGTGTTGCAACCTCGCCTGGCTTGGATGAGCAACGAAGTGGTGAACGGCATTCAAACGACCCTAGCAGCTCTCCTGGCCGTGGGATTGGGAGCGCTTTTGGGGATCGGATCCTAAAAAGGGGCCCCTCACCCCCAACCCCTCTCCCAGAGGCCCAAGCGCTCCGCGCCGCTCACGCGACCACCCCCAACCTCTCTCCCAGAGGCCCTCACCCCCGGCCCCTCTCCCTCAGGGAGAGGGGAGTTGGAGCGGCACCTTCGCGACAGCGTTGTGTAGCAATAACGAGGCAAGGAACCGTTTCGTTGCTGTTTGAAATGACTGTTTTTTGAGAGTGAGAATGGCTATGCGAAGCAAGAAATAAAAAAGAGGGAGAAGCTCTCCCTCCGCGCTGATTGACTGGGAATTAGACCAATTGCCCCGAACCTCTCTTAGCGTAGGCCGCTGGGCTTGTAAACCAAGAAGCTGAGTACCTGGCACTGCTTGATGTTGTCGAAACCCACCACACGGATGAAGCAATTGGGGTAGGCGCTGCGGCAGGCCTGTACCTCGGTCAGCACCTCCTGGGGAGAAGTGGCGCTGAAGAGGGGCAGCTTCCACAGAGTCCAGTAGCGAACCGTCGGTTCAGAGGATTCGTTGAATTCAATGGCAGGGATGTAGCCCTGATCCAAGATGTACTGCACCTGCTTGATAATTTGCAGATCCGTTAGCGGCGGCAGGTAAGAAAGGGTTTCGTAGTGGCGCTCTTTCGGTAAGGTTTGCATGACTAAAGTTACTCCGTTTCAGGTGTAGGGTTCTGTAGAGGGGATCCTGCTTCCGGGTGCGTGACCGGCAAGGATCCCGGCGCGGAGGTCAGCCGTTCCAGGTGGCTACGGCGGTGTTCCATGTTGGCCTGTTGAATGCCGGTCTTGGCCATTTCCGGCAGGTAGTCCACCACCTCCGCCGCAATGTGCTCGCGAACGGTCATGATGCGATAGGCCAGGTCAGGCCGCTCTGCCAGCAAAGCCCGCAGGTAGGTTTCCCCCTCCTGAAGGTTTTGCCGGGCCGAGAACTGCTGCAGCCAAAGAGCCCTAGGAGGATCCGTCTCGCTCAGTTGGGCCAGCACCGTGCGCATCGCCTGATAGGTCAGGTAGCTGATCAAGGTTTTGGCCGTATCTTTGGCGATCTGTTTCAGATCCATGACCAGTCCAGGGGCAAGCCGAAGCAGCGGGGCAAGAGAACGGTGGGGATCCCTTGCCCCCGGCAGATCTTTCTTTAAAGCGTATCGACGGGCTTGAATTCGAACTTGATCTCCTTCCACAGCTCGCAGGCAGCCGCCAGCTCTGGCGACCACTTGGCTGCTTCGCGGATGATGTCGTTGCCCTCGCGGGCCAGATCCCGACCTTCATTGCGGGCCTGGATGCAGGCTTCCAAGGCCACCCGGTTGGCCGTCGCGCCTGGAGCGTTCCCCCAGGGGTGTCCCAGGGTTCCGCCCCCAAACTGTAGCACCGCGTCGTCGCCGAAGATCTCCACCAGCGCTGGCATGTGCCAGACGTGAATGCCACCTGAGGCCACCGGCATCACCCCGGGCATAGAGGCCCAATCTTGGGTGAAGAAAATGCCACGAGAGCGGTCGGCCTCCACGTAGTTTTCCCGCATGAGATCCACAAAGCCCATGGTGATGGCGCGGTCGCCCTCCAATTTGCCCACCACCGTACCAGCATGCAGGTGGTCGCCACCGGACATGCGCAAGCACTTGGCCAGCACCCGGAAGTGGATGCCATGGTTTTTCTGCCGGTCAATCACAGCGTGCATGGCGCGGTGAATGTGCAGCAGGATGCCGTTGTCGCGGCACCACTTAGCCAAGCTGGTGTTGGCGGTAAATCCGGCAGTCAGGTAGTCGTGCATGATGATGGGGGCGCCAATCTCCTTGGCAAACTCCGCCCGTTTGAACATCTCCTCACAAGTGGGCGCCGTCACGTTCAGGTAGTGCCCCTTGATCTCGCCAGTCTCTGCCTGCGCCTTATGGACAGCCTCCATTACAAAGAGGTAGCGATCCCGCCAGCGCTGGAAGGGCTGGGAGTTGATGTTTTCGTCGTCTTTGGTGAAGTCCAGACCACCCCGCAGCGCCTCGTACACAGCCCGTCCGTAGTTTTTGGCGGAAAGGCCCAGCTTGGGCTTGATGGTGCAGCCCAGCAGCGGGCGGCCGTACTTATTCAATTTGTCCCGCTCCACCTGAATGCCGTGGGGAGGGCCCTGGAAGGTCTTCAGGTACGCCACCGGGATCCGCACATCCTCTAGCCGCAACGCTTTCAAGGCCTTGAAGCCGAAGACGTTGCCCACGATCGAGGTGAGCATGTTGGTGACCGAGCCTTCCTCGAACAGATCCAGCGGATAGGCGACGAAGCAGAAGTATTGATTCTCTTCGCCCGGAACCGGCTCGATGTCGTAGCAGCGGCCCTTATACCGATCCAAGTCGGTGAGCAAATCTGTCCATACCGTTGTCCAGGTGCCGGTCGAGGACTCAGCCGCCACCGCCGCCCCGGCCTCTTCGGGGGGAACGCCCGGCTGAGGAGTAACCCGGAAACAGGCCAGGATATCAGTATCCTTGGGCGTGTAATCGGGCGTGTAATACGTGAGTCGATAATCCTTGACGCCGGCTTGATAGCCCTTTTTGGTTTGGGTTGCTGAGTAGGCCACGTTGATCTCCCTTTAACGCATGACAAAAATGCCATTCACAAATGTAGCCAAGATGCAAAAACCCAGGGTCAAAACCCCAGACCACCGGGTTTTTGGGAATGAGCCTGCCCCACACCTGTGAGGTCATACTTGGGCTTCAAGACACACTTCATCTACACAGATGAAAGTCCTGAACCCTCCTTCTCAAGCGCCTCCAATTGCTAGCTTCGACGCACTGGATTTTGTAAACCCAGTGGGAAGACCTCTAGACAGTGTCTAAGCTAGAATCTCGGCAGATGTAGATCCACACTGGTTTAATCCTAAGTTATCATCCGCAATGATGGGCTGATCATTACTTTCTTTATGAGTTCGATTAGTTTGGTTAAAGTGAGGCTTCTGGCTTGGGGCCGAAAATATAGATTTCTTTGGCTTTCTTAATATCCTTAGGGTGGGATCCCTGAAAAAGGCAAAAGCTCCCTTGAGAAGGGAGCTAGGTGGGTTTGTCTGCAGCGGCCAGAGGGGTTAAGAAACGGCGGCCAAGGATGGTTGGGGTCTCCTGGTAATCACCTGGTCGATGAGGCCGTATTCTTTGGCCTGCTCTGGAGTCATAAAGTTGTCGCGGTCGGTATCGCGTTCGATGCGCTCCAGGGGCTGACCGGTGTGGTAGGCGAGCAGGCTGTTGAGACTGTTTTTGATGAAGAGGATCTCTTTGGCCTGAATCTCAATGTCGGTGGCTGGCCCCTGAGCTCCACCGAGGGGCTGGTGAATCATGATGCGGGCGTGGGGAAGGGCAATGCGTTTGCCTTTGGCGCCCCCTGCCAGCAAAAAGGCTCCCATGCTGGCGGCCAACCCAATGCAGATGGTGGAGACATCCGGCTGAATGTGCTGCATAGTGTCGTAGATGGCCATACCGGCGTAGACGGAGCCGCCAGGAGAGTTGATGTAGAGGTAAATATCTTTCTCGGGGTCTTCGGATTCCAAGTAGAGCATCTGGGCCACGATCAGGTTGGCAATGTCGTCATCCACCTGGGTGCCCAGGAAGATGATCCGATCCCGCAATAGACGCGAGTAGATATCAAAGGCGCGCTCGCCGCGTGCAGATTGCTCGATAACGGTGGGAATCATGCCAGTCCAAGCGATGGGTTATTACTTTTTAGTGTAGTGTAAGCCACCGGACGTCTGCTCCGCCTAGGACGGTTTGCCGCCCCCGGGCCGTACTGTGTTGCTCGGAGCCGGCAGCCTGTAGCGTTGACAGATTGAGGCATAGCATGGATGTGATCCCAGGTGAACCCCTCGTGATTGCCAGCTTGCTGGGCCTGGCTCTGCTGGGGATTTTGATCCTGAACTTGGCAGAACGGGACTCGGGAGACGCCGACTAGGAGAGGACATGAGAAAGATTTAAGTTGACAAAATTAAACCTCCCTCTTTACAATCAAGATCGCGTCGTTTCTGGGATGCCCCCATCGTCTAGAGGCCTAGGACACATCCCTTTCACGGATGCGACAGGGGTTCGAATCCCCTTGGGGGTATAAAGGACTGTAGTGAGTACTGGAAGTAGAGGGTCTCTTGGGCGCTGGCAAGAGTCTGGGGAGGCGCCCAGAGCTTGGCCTAGCCGAAGTGAAGTTCAGGGGATCGTAGGCTGTCTTTGTTGCCCAGTTGCATGGGAATCAACTGCTGGTGGCCAGAGCTTCTGCCGGCGCAGCAGCAGCCAGATCGTCTTTGATCAGCTCTGCCAGATCCTGGAGTTGGCGAATGGCTTCTGCCCCTTCTAGCTTCATGAGCTCCCGGTCATCCCGCATCTCCGTCCAACTGATAGAGCATTCGGAAACCAAAAAGCGAATCAAGTGCCCCTCCCGTAAGCTGACCATGAAGGAGGCGCTCTCAAATGAGGTGCCGCAGGTGTAGCAAGAAGCCGGGTAGCCCCGCTTCTCCAAAACGATGGCCAGAGCCTGCAAACTCATCACCAGGTCTTGAACGTAGCTGCGGTATTGCTCCGCCAACCGTGCGAACATCACACTCCTCCTATAGTGAGTTGGCCCATTGGGGGCGCATTCTAGTAATTTATGCCTAGTCACTTAGAGTCAGATCTAGCATAACAATCGACAAATCCTCAAGAAAGGGATCCATTTAGCCTCTCTCCAGAGATCAACCAAGGCTACTGAAGACCAAATAGCACGCTATGTAAAGTCTAAGGCAGTAGGATGTAGCATTTAACACTCTTCTCGGAAGAGACATTAAAGTTTACCCTAATTCAAAACTCTTGCCTGCTGGTCTCGGCTCTCTGCCAAGAACCGGTCAGTTTTCCTGCAGTGGGGCTTGGGCCCTGATCCTGAAGGGCTTTATCAGTGAAGATTTTGCCTGGCCGGGGCAATTGTGGCGGGGCTAGGCCTTACAGACGGATGGAACTAGGGTAAGTTCCCGAGGAATGATGCTGAGAAAAGACTCAGGAATATCACGGATAACTAGAGGGAAACACTCGATGTTGTGGCCTGCGGATTTGGAAGGAGGGAGACTGATTGCTTAAAGAGTCTCAAAGAGCAACTGGGGATCGGTGAAACCTGCTATCGGAGCGGATTTTGGCCCCTGAATGGCGATCTTTATCACTCCCCTGCTTTGAATTTGCATCCAACTTGCCGATCTCCGCTCCCAGAGCAGGCTGGCAGGTTTTTTTTGGACAATGACCAGCACCCTGTTGAGGCGAGGCCCAAAAAGCGGCTGAGGCGGACGCGACAACAGGAGACTTGGGCTACATCGCTGCTTCATTTTAGGCGGGATCAGGAGCGCCTTGAGCAATCCTTAAGAAATTCTGGAGTAGCCGCACTGCCAGATCGGGACGAGATCCCCAGTGGAGATGTAGGTAGGAAGCGTGCAGGCGCTGGCTGGTCCATCCTTCCTGGTGAGGCGGGGATCCCCAGATGTAGATTGGGTTGGGGGAGAGAGGGGTGCTGCGGGAGCGGTGAAATTCGTGCCCTCGTAGGCGATCCCCGGCCTTGGCCAGCAGGGTTGGGCGCAGGACAGTGGCCTCGCGGTAGCCCAGACACAGCCGGTCGCCCATGTCCACCTGGATAGGCAGCAGCCCGGCCATGGGGTAGGTCTTTCCCTTGAAATCGGTGAGGGATCGTCCCAGCACCATCAGCCCGCCGCATTCGGCATAGAGGGGTGGATGGGCGGGCGGCGGTGGGCGGTGGCTTATTTTTTCGGAGAGGGTCGCGGCAAACAGTTCTGGGAACCCGCCCCCCAGCAGCAGTCCATCGCAGGGATCCGGGGGCCACAGCCCCACCTGCAGGGGAGAGTACTCCAGCAGCTCGGCGCCACAGGCCCGCAAGAGATCTAGGTTGTCGGCGTAGTAGAAGTTAAAGGCGGCGTCTTGGGCCACCCCTACCCGAACCCGACGCGGTTGTGGGGAAATCTCTGGCCACAGCTCCCCCACCGCCGGCGGCAAGGAGCGAATCAAGGGCAGTAGCTCATCCCAATTCAGGTGTTGCTCGGCCAGATCGGCCCAGGTCTCCTGCCAGCGGGGGAAGTGATCCAGTTCTGAGACGGGCACCAACCCCAGGTGGCGGCTGGGCAGGCGCAGATCCTCACGGCGGGGAAACTGGCCCAAGACCGGGATCCCTACCGCTGCCGCCGCTTGCTGTAAAATCTGGCCGTGCCGCTCCGAGGCCACGCAGTTGAAAATCACCCCGGCAATGGTGAGGCGGGGATCAAAGTGGCTCAAGCCGTAGAGCAGAGCGGCCACCGTCATTCCCAGGCCGCTGCCGTCGATAACCAACACCACAGGGATCCCCAGCAGGCGGGCCACGTGGGCGCTGCTGGCAAAAAAGGGTTCTGTCTCGCCGGGCAGGGATGCGGGCGCTCGTCCATCGAAGAGGCCCATCACTCCCTCTACAATTGCTCCATCTTTGCCTTGGCAGTGGTGGCGAAAGCAGCGCTGCACAAAGTTCTCATCGGTTAAAAAGGGATCCAAGTTGCGACAGGGGATCCCGCTCACCGCTGTGTGGAACAGGGGATCAATGTAATCCGGCCCCACCTTGAAGGGCTGAATGCGCAGGCCCCGCCGCCTGAGAGCGGCCAACAGAGCCAGCGTGACAGTGGTCTTGCCGCTGCCGCTTGTGGCTGCCGCCACCAGAATGGCCATCTTGCCCTACCCAAGGACTAGAACTCAATGCCGATTTGCGCTTTGATCCCCTGGTCACGGAAAGGATGCTTGACCAAGGTCATCTCGGTTACCAAGTCGGCCCGGTCGATCAGGGCAGCCGGCGCGCCCCGCCCGGTCAGGATCACATGCACCCGCTCCGGTTTTTCGGCCAGGCCGGCCAATACCTGCTCCAGGGAGAGGTACCCCAGCTTGAGGGCGACGTTGATCTCATCCAAAAGTACCAGGTGGTACTCGCCGCTGCTGAGCAGCTCCTGCCCCTTTGCCCAGGCCGCCTGCGCATGGGCGATATCCCGCTCGCGATCCTGGGTTTCCCAGGTAAAACCTTCCCCCATGGCGTAAAAGGCGATTTTCCCCAGGCCCAGCTCCGGATGGGCGGCCAACTGGCGCAACAATTTGGCTTCCCCCGGATCCCAGGCCCCCTTGATGAATTGCACTACCCCCACCGACAAGCCTTGGCCGAGGGCACGGAAGATCATGCCGAAAGCAGCCGTGCTCTTGCCTTTGCCCTGCCCTGTATGCACGATGATCAAGCCCTTGTCGTCGCGCATGCCCGATAGGCGCTGCCGCTGGATTCGCTGGCGGCGCTGCATTCTGCGGCGGTGCCACTGGTTGAGGTCAGTCTCTGTGCCCGCTGGAGACTCCGTCCCGCAATTGCCAACGCCAACAGCCTCAGGCTCTGGTGTCGAGTGGGATCCCCAAGCCGGTGCAGAGAGGTCAGACATGGCGGGTTGGGCCATAATCAGAGGAAATTCGGGTGGGCCGAGCAAGCTCTTCCCCAGCAAACTGCTTTTATCCTACCTCTGGCTGGATTGGGCTGGGATCATGAAAGAACCGGCTACCGCTTTTCGAGATAGCCTGCTGATGTACTCCTTCATCTGGGCCGTGCTGGCGGTAGGGTGTTTTCAAGTCCTGCCCCGTTTGCAAATTGCCTCTGCCGCCCAGTTACAGCCGTGGCTGGGGCCCGCCTATCTGGCCGGGCTGGGGGGATCCCTGTTGGCGGCCCTGGGATCGATGTTGGCCGTCTTGGCGGAAACAACCGCGGGCGCTGCCAGCAAAAGGCATCTGCATCGCTTGGCTTGGGCACTGGGGGCGGTTGGCTTTCTGGGAGTTCTCTTCCCTCTGGGCTTGGCGGGCGTCTTTTTTCTCAGGGCTGCCCAGGCCACCGACTGGTGGCAGGAGCTATTTGGCTGAGACCTGCCCGGAGTGCATTTTTTTGACAAATGCGGAGAGGTTAGGGGTACGATAAGGACAAGTTCCGTTCTTTATCCAGAGCAGACTGAGGGATCAGGCCCAATGAAGCTGCGGCAACCGGCGGAAGTCTCCGCTACGGTGC
>NZ_JANSJN010000002.1:20472-21719 GCF_047462555.1 Synechococcus sp. B60.1 | reverse complement strand
GCCATCGTGGATGCCCTCTTGACGGCGGATCCCATGAGCCGGGTGGCGGCAGAGGTGGTGGTGAATACGGGCATGGTGATCCTGACGGGGGAGATCACCTCGCAGGCGCATGTCAACTTCACCCGGCTGGTGCGGGACAAGGTGGCCGAAATTGGCTATACCGACGCCAGGAACGGCTTCTCCGCAGAAAGCTGCGCGGTGTTGGTGGCTTTCGATGAGCAATCTCCCGACATTGCCCAGGGAGTGAACTTGGCTCTGGAAAGTCGCGCATCCCAGGAAGATGAATTCGACTTGATCGGGGCCGGGGATCAGGGCTTGATGTTTGGCTTCGCCTGCGATGAAACCCCTGAGCTGATGCCACTGCCCATCAGCTTGGCCCACCGCCTCAGCCGCCAGTTGGCCGCGGTTCGCAAAAATGGCACCCTGCCCTACCTGCGCCCGGATGGCAAAACGCAGGTAACCGTGGCCTATGAGGAGGGGCGCCCGGTGGGCATTCACACTCTGCTGATCTCTACCCAGCACACGCCGACCATCGGTGCCATTACAGACGAGGCGGCGGTGCAGGAGCGGATCCGCGCCGATCTCTGGGAGGCGGTGGTGAAGCCAGTGTTTGCCGAGCTGTCCATTAAACCCGACAGCAACACCCGCTTCCTCACCAATCCCACTGGCAAGTTCGTCATTGGTGGCCCCCAGGGGGATGCTGGCCTGACCGGCCGCAAGATTATCGTCGATACCTACGGCGGCTATTCCCGTCATGGGGGCGGGGCCTTCTCCGGCAAGGATCCCACCAAGGTGGATCGCAGCGCCGCCTATGCCGCCCGCTATGTGGCCAAGAACATTGTGGCCGCTGGCCTGGCGCAAAAATGCGAGGTGCAGGTCAGCTACGCGATTGGGGTAGCTCGTCCCATCAACATTCTGGTGGAAACTTTTGGCACCGGCCGTATCCCCGATGAAGCTCTGCTGCGGCTGGTGCAGCGCCACTTCGACCTGAGGCCGGCGGCCATCCTGGCGCAGTTCCAACTGCGAGAGTTGCCCCGCCAAAGGGGAGGGCGTTTCTATCAAAACGTGGCGGTCTATGGGCACTTCGGGCAAACCCATCTGGATCTGCCCTGGGAGCGCACTGACAAAGCTGCCCTGCTGCGGGAGGAAGCTCTCGCGGGAGCGGCCGCCATCCTGGCCTAGGCAAGAGTTGGGATCCCCAGGCAGCAACAGAGACGGTTTGGGGGCCCTCGGTTTTGGCTCTGGCA
>NZ_JANSJN010000002.1:0-20372 GCF_047462555.1 Synechococcus sp. B60.1 | reverse complement strand
GGAACCCTCTGGGGAAGTCCTGGCAGTGCCTTTGCGAGTCTGTCTGTGGACTGCGTAAGAATCCCCCAACTTAAGGTAGACCTTTCGAGAAAAGCGCAAGGAAGTCCAGATCAGGGCTCTCCCTGGGAGGGCTGGGTAGGAGTGGAAGGCTCGGCGACAGTCTGCTGCAGCTCCAAAGTTACCAAGAGCTCCGCCTCACCGGTGCGAGCCGGTTGGAGGGCCTGTGGCTTGACGAGCAGGTGGCGCAGCTTGGGAGGGAGATCCTGCAGCTCACTCAACAACAAGTCGAGAGAAATGGCCGATTCTCCGGAGAAGGAAGATCCTCTCCTGAGCGGGGCTGGGAGCGGTGAGGGAGGGCGAGCAAAAGAGCGGGCGGTAGTCGAGACTAAGGAGCGGATCTGCTCCTGTTGTTCCCGCCACAGGGATTGGCTGATTTCTAGGGGGAAGGTGAGGTGAGGAGCGCCGCGGCGCTGCCAGAGGCGGAGGATCTGTTCTACAGAGGCAGCCTTGTAGCGCCCCTGGTAGAGGGCTTCCAGCAGGGCCGCCGGGATCCAAGAGGTCGGGAACTGCTGGCCCCAGCCCTCCACCCACACTTGGCCGGGCCGCCCCTCCAGCTCAAACCCGTAGCGCTCCAAAAAGGTGGCGGGATCCATCAGGCAGGGCCTAAGGAAACTCAACCCAAGGCTAACCCAAATCCGGCAAGATAAAGAGGAGATAAAGCTTCGGATTCCGCAAGATAGCTCTCGCCTAAAAATAGCTTTATCTGCCCTCAACGCAGCCTCCGTGAAGCTTCTATGAAGCTGCCATAGAGCGAAGATTCAGGAGGCTCTAGCTCAAACATTGCCTTCGAGGCCCGCTCGCTGTTGGGTAGAGCTATCTGCTTCCAGAAAGTCGTGATCCTCAAGGCTACCGGGATCCAGGTAATCAGGCAGCGGCTTGCCACTCCCCCGACTAAAGTTGGGGAATTCTTACGCAGTCCACAAACAGACTTGCAAAAGTGCTGTCAAGACACCCCTGCACAGTTCCCTAAGGCAAAGCCCCGAGGTTCTGCTTACTTTGCTGTTCGCGTCAGCGGGGTAGAGTCCTTGCGAATTGGCACCCGCGTTGACTAGCCACCCCTTCCCGGTTTGGTACAGTCCTCGCTTCACGGCGGTTTGGAAAGCCCCTGTTGCGCCACTTGGGGCTCTTTCTCACCCGGAGTGGAGTTTAAGTACAGGGTTTCTTCTCTCAGGCTGTTGCCATAGCCTTCACGGCTTTCAGAACGAGATAATCTAACATACCGGTGTTCTCTTCGCCGCGGTAATTAAAAGTGGAGCGCACCAGCCACAGCCCTTGCCGTGTACGGCAGCAGAGGTTCAACAGTGTGCGAGCCAGAATTTGTTGACGCGCCTGCAGGTCTTGGGCCGCATCGAAAACCTCCCCATCCCATTCCGGCGTCAGCACACGGCTGTTGTAAAGCACACGCCAGAGAGAACGGAACCAAAGCGGATTGGTGATGTCGAACCAGAACTGATAATCTGCCTGCAAACCCCAGTTGATATAAGCCACCGGCGTCGCCACCACGAGGTAGCGGGAATAGTCGGGCTCGAAGCGGCTGTTGCTGGGGGTTTGTCCCGAGCGGATCATGGCCAAAAAGGCGGGATCCCCTTCGGCAGGAAAGGCCCGGCGAAACCGTTGCGCCGCTTCGATCAGCGCTTGCAGCAGCTCTTGGTCTTGGGGCAGAGCCATCCCCTGGGCTAGGTGATCGGCGAAAAACCGCTGGAAGAAAGCGGCCAAGGAGGGCCCGCCGCGGTAGCTGCGCAGCCAATCCAGCAGCTTCTGGTAGCGCTCCAGGTTGGCAAACCCCACCCGCTCCGGCTGTCGCACGGCGGTCTTGGGCCGCAGGGAACGCCCTACCGGGTCAAGGGTATCTTCGGCCAGCAAAGCCGCCCGGATGGGATCCAAATCCAACACCCTGCCCAGGAGCAGTCGCCAGGCCGGCAAGGTGGGAAAAGCTCCCCACTCGGGATGGGCCACTTCCGCCGCCGTCAGCAAAGCCCGCACCAGTGGGTAGCGGATCAGGGCAGGGAAGGGAGCGATCGGCAAGACGGGAACCTCCGCCAACTGCTCCTGCAAGCTCAAGCTCACCGCCGCATCCATGCGAGGCAGCAGGACGGCGATGCGAGAAGCTGGGATCCCTGCCGCCAAAAGCTGCCGGATCTGGGCCACCATCGCCTCCACCGCCGCGAATTGGGTCTCGCCCTCCAGCACCTGCACCCTTGGCAGCCTCTCTGCCAGAGGCTCCGTTAGGGGAGGGTCAAACTGCGGATCTAGCACCCGTGCAATCTGCAGTCCCAGGCGGATCATGCCGGCTGAGCCGCGGTAGCTCCCCTCCAGAAGCTGAACCTGGGTGTTTTCCATTAGAAAGCGAGCCACGGCCTCCGGGATCCCTGTCAAAGAGACTCCGCCGCCGATGGTGTAGCTGAAAAACTGGCTTTGCAGATGGGCTTGCCCTTGCCGGTAAAACTCCAGCGCCACCCCGCAACTGTCCTCCGCCTGATCCACGATCAGGTGATCCCACTCCTGCCAAAACTCCGCCAGCGGCAGGATGCGCTCGCCAAACAGCCGGATTTGCAGGCCAAAATCCAGGGATCCCAGCCGCAACCCCACCTCCCACAGCCGACCCACACAGCAGCCCATCGCCTGCAAGGCCTCTGCCCGCCTCGGATCCCCCTCCGCCGGCCAGGCCGCCGCCAGCCGGGATCCCACCGCTTCCGCCGCCAAACCCGAAGCCCCCGCAATATAGGCAGCGCTGCTGATCTGATCCCAAATCTGGAACTCCTCCAGCCCAAGATTGGCAAAGACCTCCCCATGCCGCGGACACAAAGCACAGGCTCGCCCACAGAGAAATTGGGTCAGATCCTTGGCCAAGGGAATCGGCTCAAACGAGCGCGGCAACTGAGGAACCCGCTCGCACACCTGCGGCCAGTGATCTGCCAAAGAGCGTCCCACCCGCTGCAAAAACGTCTCGATCCGCCACGGCCCCACCCACCTCGAGCTGAGCTGCCGCAAGCGCCGCAACACCTCCTCTGCCTGCCGCTGGCTGCGCACCAAAAACAAGATCCGGCCCGGCTCGGATCCCGCCCGCAACAAATCCAGGTAGCGATCTACACAAGCCTGGGTCAGCCCGCCGCCGGCTAACCCCATCACACTCCTAAAAGGAGATGGCTCTTGCTGCCGATAGCTCTTTTCGCCCACCAGAGTGGCTTTCACGGTCGCTGCCCCCCAACCGAGCCATTTTCTCGGCAAAATCTGGACAAACAGGTCCTCACCTCACTATGATGTACTACTGTTGCCAATCAAGTCCGCCCGCTCTGACGACGGTTCTCGGCAACCTAGCGTACTGCTAAACCAGATACTGCCTCTTTGCAGGTAAGTCTGAGCAGTCTTTAAAAGCAGTTTGGCGTGTGATTTGAGGCTGAACTAAGCAGAGGGGACAGCGCCGCTGGCGCTGTTTGGCCGCCAGGGATCCAGAGATTCCTTTTCATTGCTTTTTCGCCTGAGCGGGCAGGCTCAGGTAGTCCTGAGCTTCCTGCTGCCGCGCCGTTGCTGCCTGGATCCGGCTCATTGAGCCGTTGCAAGCTGATAAAAGCAAGTTGTAGAGGCTCGAGGGGAGGTTCTCGTGGCGCTTGGCATCCTTGGAAGAAAAGTCGGCATGACCCAGATCTTCTCTCCGGAAGGGTTGGCCATTCCGGTTACCGTCGTGCAGGCGGGGCCTTGCACGGTGACCCAGATCAAGACTCAAGCCACAGATGGCTACAACGCCGTGCAGTTGGGCTACTGGCCCACCACCGAAAAGCACCTCACGCGAGCCCAGCGGGGCCACCTGAGCAAAGCGGGGGTGACGGAGCTGCTGCGCCACCTGCGCGAGTTCCGGGTCGAACAGCCAGAGGCTTACCAGTTGGGGCAAAAGATCACCGTCGAGATCTTCTCTCCGGGCCAGCTGCTGGATGTGGCGGGCACTTCCATCGGACGGGGGTTTGCCGGCTACCAGAAGCGGCACCACTTTGGTCGCGGCCCCATGTCCCACGGCTCCAAGAACCATCGCCGACCGGGTTCCGTCGGCGCCGGCACAACGCCTGGCCGCGTGTTTCCGGGGCTACGCATGGCGGGTCGGATGGGAGGTTGCCGCGTTACCATTCGCAAACTGCAGCTGGTGCAGGTGGATCCGGAGCGGAACTTGCTGATCATCAAGGGCTGTGTGCCCGGCGTGGAAGGGGGGCTGCTGGAGATTACCCCTGCCAAGCAGGTGGGTAACAAACGCTAGGAAAGGGATCCCTGGCAAAGGCTGACCAGCATCCGCAAAGACGAGGAAACCATGGCAAGTTGTGTGGTGAAAAACTGGCAAGGGGAAACGGTGGGCAGCGCAGAGCTAAGTCTCAAAGTTGCCCGTCCCGAAACGGCCTCCCACATTCTCTATCTGGCTCTTCGCCGGCAGATGACCAACGCCCGCCAAGGCAACGCCCACACCAAGACCCGGGCTGAGGTGCGCGGTGGCGGTCGCAAGCCTTGGAGGCAAAAAGGCACCGGCCGAGCCCGCGCCGGCTCCATTCGCTCCCCCCTTTGGCGCAAGGGTGGGGTGATCTTTGGCCCCCGCAAGCGGGAGTACAACCTGGCCATGAACCGCAAAGAGCGGCAACTGGCTCTGCGCACTGCCCTGCAAAGCCGGGTGGAGGATCTGATCGTGGTGGAAGATTTCCAGGATCAGCTCAACCCGCCCAAGACTCGCGCCGTGGCCCAAGCTCTGCTGCGCTGGGGGGTGATGGAGGATCAGTCGGCACTGCTCATCGTCGCCGAACGCTCGGAAGTTGTCGAGCGGGCCGTGCGCAACATCGCCCGCGTCAAGCTGATCGGCCTGGATCAGCTCAACGTCTTTGATCTGCTCAACGTCGATTGGGTGCTGATCACCACCTCTGCCCTGGAGAAGCTCAAGGCCCGCTGGGGATCCGGCGCGGCAGCAGCAGCTCCAACCCCAGCCGATCGCCTTGAAGATCAGGCTCAGGCCGCAAAGCAAGAAGCTCAGCAAGTTGAAGGTCAAAGCCAAGGGCAAGAAGAGCAAACGGAAGCTCAAGCCCAGCCAGAGGATCCACAGGCGCAAGCTGATCAATCTGATCAAGTAGCTCTAGCAACTCCACAAGTTCAGGAAACCCAGGCAGAAGAGCTGGCCCCAGAACAAGAGCGAGAAGTTCAAGGACAAGCAGAACTAGCCCAAGAAGCAGAGCCCATTGCCAAGCCGCCAGCCGTAGAGGAGGCCGAAACAGCCGCAGCAGAGGAGGAAGACGATGACTGAGAGCAAGCGGATCCTGGCTGATGTCCTGTTGCGTCCCGTCATCACCGAAAAGGCAACTGCCCTGATGGAACAGCGCAAATACGTCTTTGAGGTGATGCCCACTGCCACCAAGCCGCTCATCCGAGCTGCCGTTGAGGAGATGTTTGGGGTGCGGGTCACCTCCGTGAACACCCTCAAGCTGCCCCGAAAGCAGCGGCGGGTAGGCCGTTCTGTCGGCTATCGCAGCCGTCCCAAGCGAGCTGTGGTAACCCTGGCCGAAGGTGACTCCATCACCCTCTTCCCCGACACCTAACCAACCCCCCCTTTCCGACCGTCCTTCACCCCCCTTGAGCCATGGGTATTCGTACCTTCCGACCCTATACCCCCAGCACCCGTCACATGACTGTCTCCGACTTCGAGGAGCTGTCGCGGGACGAGAACGGCAAGCGGCCCAGGCCGGAGAAGTCGCTGCTGCAATTCATCCACCGCAAAAAAGGGCGCAACAACCGCGGCGTCATCACCTGCCGCCACCGGGGCGGCGGCCACAAGCGGCTCTACCGCATCATCGACTTCCGCCGCGACAAGCACGGGATCCCGGCCACCGTCAAGACTATCGAGTACGATCCCAACCGCAGCGCTCGCATCTGCTTGGTGGAATACGAAGATGGCGAGAAGCGATACATCCTTGCTCCCCGCAACCTCGAGGTGGGGGCCACCATTATGGCGGGGCCCGATGCCCCCTTTGAGCTTGGCAACGCCATGCCCCTGGAGCGGATCCCGCTGGGGACGGTGGTTCATAACGTGGAGCTGTATCCCGGCCGCGGTGGGCAAATCGTTCGCGCCGCCGGGGCTGGCGCCCAAGTGGTGGCCAAAGAGGGCAAGTATGTCTCCCTTAAGCTGCCCTCTGGCGAAGTCCGCATGATCCGAGGCGAGTGCTACGCCACCATCGGCCAAGTGGGAAATGTTGACCACAGCAACCTCAGCCTCGGCAAAGCGGGGCGCAGCCGCTGGCTAGGTCGCCGTCCCCACGTGCGCGGCTCGGTGATGAACCCTGTAGATCACCCCCACGGCGGTGGGGAAGGAAAAGCCCCCATCGGCCGCAGCACCCCTGTCACCCCCTGGGGCAAGCCCACCCTGGGCTACAAAACCCGCAAACGCAACAAACCCAGCAACAAGTTCATCGTGCGCGGTCGCCGTCGTGGCGGCCGCCGGGACAAGGGCGGAAGAGCCGCTCAATAAAAGTCCGGCCATCTGCTGCGCCCCTGAATCTTCTTTTTCTTTCGACCCTTACCAGCTTGCCAGACTGTTGAGGTTGCTATGGGACGTTCACTCAAAAAAGGCCCTTTTGTCGATGCCAAGCTGCTTCTCAAAATCGAGAAGATGAACGAGCGCAACGAGAAGCACATGATCAAAACCTGGTCGCGGGCCAGCACCATCCTGCCTGTCATGATTGGCCACACCATCGCCGTGCACAACGGCAAGCAGCACGTGCCCATCTACATCACCGATCAGATGGTAGGCCACAAGCTGGGGGAGTTCGTCCCTACCCGTACTTTTCGCGGCCACGCGGGCAGTGACAAAAAAGCCGCCCGCCGTTAAGTTCAGCCACAAACAGAAGAGGGAATAAGCGAGGAGAGCGCCATGGCCGATCCATCCCCCGAAATCAAAGCGGTAGCTCGCTACATCCGCATGTCCCCCTATAAGGTGCGGCGCGTGTTGAACCAGATCCGAGGGCGCACCTATGCCGATGCCCTGATCCTGTTGGAGTTCATGCCCTACGCTGCCTGTGAGCCGGTTCGCAAGGTGCTGCGCTCAGCGGTGGCCAATGCCGAACACAACAACGGTCTGGATCCTCGGGATCTGGTTATCAGCAAGGCCTACGCTGACCAGGGGCCGACGCTGAAGCGATTTCGCCCCCGCGCCCAAGGTCGGGCCTACCCAATCCGCAAGCGCACCTGCCACATTACCATTGCCGTCCGGCCCATAGAACCTGAAGCGGCGACGGCCTCCTAAACGCCTGTATTCCCAGACTTTACCTCTCAACCGACACCACCATGGGACAGAAGATTCACCCCACCGGTTTCCGACTCGGCGTCATCAAGGAACATCGCAGCCGCTGGTTTGCCGATCCAGCTCGCTACCCAGCCCTGCTGCGAGAGGACGATCTCATCCGCGCCTACCTGACCAAGCAGTTGAGCAGCGCCGGCCTGGCCGATATTCAAATTGAACGCAAAGCGGATCAGATCGACCTCGAGATCCGAGCCGCTCGCCCTGGAGTGGTGGTTGGTCGGGGGGGATCCGGCCTCGACGCCCTGCGCCAGGGCCTGCAGAAAGAGCTGAGCTCGCACGGTAGCCCCGAGCGAACCATTCGCATCAACGTAGTCGAGGTCACCCGTGCCGATGCCGAGGCTGTTTTGCTGGCAGAAAACATCGCCCAGCAGTTGGAGCGGCGGATTGCCTTTCGCCGCATCGTGCGCCAGGTCATCCAGCGGGCGCAGCGGGCGGGGGTGCAAGGGATCAAAATTCAAATTGCCGGGCGGCTGAACGGAGCCGAGATCGCCCGCACCGAATGGACAAGGGAAGGGCGGATCCCTTTGCACACCCTGCGGGCAGATATCGACTATGCCGACCACATCGCCCAGACCACCTTTGGTGTCATTGGTGTCAAGGTTTGGGTTTTCAAAGGGGAAGTTCTCCCCGGGCAGGAACGTCCCGAACAAAAGGCTCCCCTGCAACAGCCCAAGCGTCGGCAACAGCGGCGGCGGCCCACCTTTGAAGACCGCTCAGCAGTGGAAGCCTGAGGGCCAGCACCCGAGAGTCCAGGGATCCCTATCACAGTTGATTTAAGGAACGGCCATGTTAAGCCCCAAACGAACCAAATACCGCAAGCAACAGCGCGGGCGCATGAAAGGCAAAGCGACCCGCGGCAACCGCATCAACTTTGGGGAATACGGCCTTGTGGCTCTAGAACCCGCCTGGATCACCGCGCGGCAGATCGAGGCAAGCCGTCGGGCCATGACCCGCTACGTCCGGCGGGGAGGCCAGATCTGGATCCGCATCTTTCCCGACAAGCCCGTTACCCAACGGCCTGCTGAAACCCGCATGGGATCCGGCAAAGGCAACCCCGAATACTGGGTTTGCGTCGTCAAGCCGGGCCGCGTCCTCTTTGAAATGGGGGGAGTTCCTGAAGCCACGGCCCGAGAGGCGATGCGCCTTGCCGCCCAAAAGCTGCCGATCAAAGTTAAGTTTGTTACCAAGGCTAACTTTGAGGAGTCGGAACCTGCTCAGAAAGCAGCTCCAGAAACAACAGAAGTAGCAGCCAGCGCTATCTAAGGGAGGAGAGTTGAGCCATGCCCATGCCCAAAATTGCCGACGCTCGCGCCCTATCCGACGAAGAATTGCGCCAGGAGATCTACGCCGTCAAGAAAGAGCTGTTTGAGCTGCGTTTGCAGCAGGCTACGCGGCAGTTGAACCAGCCCCATCTCATTCGCCTGCGCAAACACAAGCTGGCCCAACTGCTGACCGTTGAGTCAGAGCGCAAGCGCAACAAGTCCTTGTCCTCAACTCAGACCCAGAAGGAGGAGTAATGCCTGCTCGCGAAAAGATCGGCGTTGTCGTCAGCAACAAGATGCAAAAGACAGTGGTCGTTGCCGTGGAAAACCGGGTTGCCCACCCCAAGTACGGCAAAATCGTCGTCAAAACCAAAAAGTTTAAGGCCCACGACGAAGAGAACCGCTGTCAAGAAGGGGATCTGGTGCGCATTACGGAAACCCGTCCCCTCAGCCGCACCAAGCGTTGGCGAGTGACCGAAATCATTCGGGAGGTGAAGAAACTATGATTCAGCAGCAAACCATGTTAACGGTAGCCGACAACACTGGCGCCCGCAAGCTGATGTGCATCCGCGTCCTGGGCAGCAGTGGCCGTCGCTACGCCAGCCTGGGGGATGTGATCGTCGGCGTTGTCAAAGACGCCCTACCCAATATGCCTGTCAAAAAATCCGACGTCGTCAAAGCTGTAGTCATCCGCACGGTCGATACGGTACGCCGCCCCGACGGCATGTGTATCCGCTTCGACGACAACGCTGCCGTCATCATTAACAACGACGGCAACCCTCGCGGAACCCGCGTTTTCGGCCCTGTAGCCCGCGAGCTGCGGGAGAAAAACTTCACCAAGATCATCTCCCTTGCCCCGGAGGTTCTGTAATGGTTCGTCCCCTCAAGCCCAGCCAAATTCGACGGCTGATTCGGCAGACTGGCGTTCGCAAGCACCGCAACAGCCTACGCTACAAAATGCGCATCAAAAAGGGAGATACCGTCCAGGTAATCTCCGGCGACGACAAAGGCAAAATCGGCGAGGTGCTGCAGGTTTTTCCCGAGCGCAACATGGTCTTGGTGGAAGGGGTAAACATCGTCACCTACCACCGCAAGCCGCAACGGGAAGGCGAAAGTGGTCGGATCGAGACCAAAGAAGCCCCGATCCACGCCTGCAAGGTGATGCTTTATTCCAAGAAACAGGAAGTGGCCAGCCGTATTGGCTATCAAATCACTGCCGATGGCCGCAAAGTCCGTGTCCTCAAGAAAACCGGCGAGATCCTCGACTAAGACTCCCTTTTCAAGACTGGCCTGGCTCTGACCCAGCCCAGAGCCGCAAGGAGAACCCACCATGCCCCAACGTCTGCAAATCCTCTACAACACCGTCATCGCTCCTAAGCTGCAAAAAGAGTTGGGCTACACCAACATCCATCAGGTGCCGCGTCTGGAAAAGATCGTGATCAACCGCGGCCTGGGAGATGCTTCCCAAAACGCCAAGGCCCTGGAATCTTCCATCGCCGAGATCAGCGCCATCACGGGCCAGCGCCCGGTGATTACCCGCGCCAAAAAGGCGATTGCCAGTTTCAAAATCCGCAAGGGCATGCCGGTCGGCCTGATGGTGACCCTGAGGCGGGAGCGTATGTATGCGTTTTTGGATCGGCTGATCAACATTGCCCTCCCTCGTATCCGCGACTTCCGCGGCGTCAGCCCCAAATCTTTTGATGGGCGGGGCAACTACACCCTTGGTATTCGCGAGCAACTGATCTTCCCCGAAATCAACTACGACTCTGTAGACCAGATTAGAGGTATGGACATCTCCATTGTGACCACGGCCGAAACCGACGAAGAGGGCCGTGCCCTGCTCAAAGAGTTTGGCATGCCCTTTGCCTCTTAAGGTTTGCCCATCTCGAATTGTCTCGACTTGATCGATCTTCCGAGGAGCACCGACCCACCCATGGCCCACACCAACGACACGATCGCCGACATGCTCACCCGCATTCGCAATGCCACCATGGCTCGGCATGAATCGGTGGCGGTTCCGGCCACACGCATGACCCGCAGCATCGCTCGCGTTCTTCATGAGGAAGGTTTCGTGAGCGACTGGAAGGAAGAGGGAGAAGGGATCCACGCTCAGCTTGTGTTGCGGTTGAAGTATAAAGGCAAAGGGCGCAACTGCAGGCCCATCATCAACGGCCTGAAGCGGGTGAGTCGACCGGGCCTGCGGGTTTACCGCAGCCACAAAGAGCTGCCCCGCGTATTGGGCGGAATTGGGATTGCCATCATCTCTACTTCCAACGGCATCATGACCGATCGGGAGGCTCGCAAACAGGGCATCGGCGGCGAAGTGCTCTGCTATGTCTATTGATGAGTTGTTCTCTTGTCAGGAGTTGCCCCATGTCTCGTATCGGCAAGCGGCCCATCACCCTTCCTGCCAAGGTAGAGGTTCAGATCGAGGGCCAGCAGATCTCGGTAAAAGGCCCGAAGGGACAACTGTCTCGCAGTTTGCCCCCCTTGATTGCGGTGCATCAAGAAGCCCAGACGCTCAAGGTCAGCCGGGTCAACGAGTCTCGCCCGGCCCGCCAACTGCACGGCCTCTGCCGCACCTTGGTCGCCAACATGGTGGACGGTGTATCTAAGGGCTTTGAGCGCAGGCTGGAATTGGTGGGTGTGGGCTACCGGGCTTCCACCCAGGGCAACAAGTTAATCTTGAATGTTGGCTACAGCCACCCAGTGGAGATCCCGTTCCCGCCAGGGATCCAAATTGCGGTTGAGGGCAACAACGTCATCGTCGTCTCAGGTATCGACAAAGAGCTGGTGGGCAACACGGCGGCGCGGATTCGGGCCGTCCGCCCGCCAGAGCCCTACAAGGGCAAAGGGATTCGCTATGTAGGGGAACAGGTTCGTCGCAAAGCAGGTAAATCCGGGAAGGCCAAGAAGTAGCTATGAAAATCACTCGCAAAGCTGCCACCCAACGTCGCCATCGCCGCATTCGCCGCAAGGTCTTCGGGACACCCGAGCGGCCCCGTTTGGCTGTGTTTCGCTCCCATCGGCACATCTATGCCCAGGTGATCGACGATGTAGCCCAGCACACTTTGGCCTCTGCCTCCACTCTGGACAGGGAGCTGCGGGAAGCCTTCAAGGACATTGGCACGGCCACCCGAGAGGCTGCCGCCATGGTGGGGCGCTCCGTCGCCCAGCGGGCCTTACAGGCAGGCATTTCTCAAGTGGTTTTCGACCGCGGCGGCAAGCTCTACCACGGGCGCGTTCAGGCCCTGGCGGAAGCCGCCCGCGAAGCAGGCTTACAGTTCTAGGCCCTGAGGAGATGGCATATGGCTGAGCAAAGAGAACGTCGCAGAAGCAAAAAGAGCCGCGAAGAGCAGACTAGCGAGTGGCAGGAGCGGGTCATCCAGATCCGGCGCGTCACCAAAGTCGTTAAGGGCGGCAAAAAGCTGAGCTTCCGGGCCGTGGTGGTGGTGGGCAATGAGCGCGGCCAGGTGGGAGTTGGCGTGGGCAAAGCCAACGACGTCATCGGGGCTGTGCGCAAAGGAGTTGTAGATGGCAAAAAGCACCTAATCGAAGTGCCCCTCACCAAAGGGTTGTCTGTGCCCCATCCCATGCGGGGATCAGGCGGTGGAGCCACTGTCCTGGTGATGCCGGCAGCTCCTGGCACAGGGGTCATCGCCGGGGGAGCGGTGCGCACTGTTCTGGAGCTGGCGGGCGTGCGCAACAGCCTGGCTAAGCAACTGGGATCCAGCAACCCCCTCAACAACGCCCGCGCCACCATTGACGCGCTGCGGCGGATGCGCACCTTTGAGCAGGTAGCTGAAGATAGAGGGATCGACGTGCGCCGCCTGTTGAGTAAGTAACAGCAAGTCAGCCGGAGGTCAGTATGCGACTAGAAGACATTCGCCCCCAACCAGGCTCGACGCGGCGGCGGCGGCGGCTAGGCCGTGGCATCGCTGCTGGACAGGGAGCCTCCTGTGGCAAGGGAATGCGGGGACAGAAGGCGCGCAAAGGGGGCGGTCCCCGGCCTGGTTTTGAGGGAGGGCAGACCCCCCTCTATCGGCGGCTGCCCAAACTTAAGCACTTCCCCCGCTACGTGCGGCGCCCCCAGTACACCTTGATCAACCTGCGCGCTTTGGCCAAGTTGCCCGCCGGCAGCGAGGTCAGCTTGGAAAGCTTGATGGAGTTGGGGATCGTGACCACCAACGATGGCCCGCTGAAGATTTTGGGAGACGGGGAAGTGGGCGTGCCCCTGACGATCAGAGCGGCTGCCATCACCCCCTCAGCCCGAGCTAAAGTCGAGGCAGCGGGGGGTCGGGTGGAGATTGGGGGATCCCGGGCCGCTTCCGCCGGATCCTAAAATTGGGCCGCAGTTTGCAGCTTCTCTATTTTGCCGACTTTCCCACCGGCAGCGTAGAGTGGTAAATAGCTCACCTTGCCTTTCCCTTCCGCGAGGTTTTCTACATTTATGGCTGACACACGAGGCTCCGCTCCCTCCGCCCAAGAGACCTTCATGCAGATGGCCATGGCCTCTGGCCTGCGCAGCCGTCTGTTTCTTACCCTAGGCCTGTTGCTGTTGGTGCGTCTGGGCATTTACATTCCCATCCCCAGCATTGACCGGGCTCGCTTTGCCGCCGAAGCCGCCAACAGCCCCGTGTTTGGCTTTCTGGATGTCTTCTCGGGCGGCGGTATCTCCGCTTTGGGGATCTTCGCCCTTGGCATCCTGCCCTTCATCAACGCCTCCATCATCATGCAACTGCTGGTCTCGGCCATTCCGGCCCTGGAGAACCTGCAGAAGAACGAGGGGGAGCAGGGGCGGCGACAGATTTCCCAGTACACCCGCTACGTTACCCTGATTTGGGCCATCATCCAGGGCATCGGCATCTCCTTCTGGGTGCGGGAGTTTGCCAACACCAGCAACGAGTTGGCCTTCATGGCCTCCACCACCCTGGCCCTGGCGGCAGGTTCCATGTTTGTCATGTGGTTAGGGGAGATGATCACGGAGAAGGGGGTGGGCAGTGGTCCCTCGCTGTTGATCTTCGTCAACATTGTCGCCACGCTGCCCCGCGCCCTGGGTCAGACCATCAGCCTGGCCCGCGCTGATAGCAGCACCATTGGCGGCATCTTGGTGTTAATGGCCGTCTTCCTAGCCACCATTGTCGGCATTGTCTTCGTCCAGGAGGGCAGCCGCAAAATCCCCATTGTCTACGCCAAGCGCCAGGTGGGCAACAAGCTATTCCGCGAGCAGAAGAGCTACCTGCCCCTGCGGCTAAACCAGGGGGGCGTGATGCCGATCATCTTCGCCTACTCGGTGATGTCCCTGCCCTTTGCCTTGGCCCAGTACACCCAGAACCTAACGTTGGTGCAGGTGGCCAACCTTTTGGCCCCTACTTCTTGGTTTTACATTCCCTTCTACTTCGTGCTGATCCTCCTTTTCAGCTATTTCTACGCCTCTTTGATCATTAACCCGGTGGATCTGGCGCAAAACTTGAAGAAGATGGGAGCCAGCATTCCGGGAGTCCGACCGGGCAAGGCCACTGCCGAGTACATCGAAGGGATCCTCAACCGGCTGACCCTGCTGGGGGCCCTGTTCTTGTGTGCGGTGGCCATCATCCCGACGGCGGTGGAGCGGGCGACCGGCATCACCACTTTTCAGGGCTTGGGGGCAACTTCGCTGCTCATCCTGGTAGGGGTGGCGATCGAGACCTCCAAGCAGATCCAGACCTACGTCATTTCGCAGCGTTACGAAGGGATGGTCAAGCAATAGTGCCGAGGTTAATCTTTTTGGGACCGCCGGGAGCGGGCAAGGGCACCCAGGCAGAGCGGCTGGCAGCGATCTACCACACGCCCAAAATTTCCACAGGCGACCTGCTGCGGGCCGAGGTGAAAGCCCAAACGCCGCTGGGGTGCCAGGCTAAGGTGTACATGGATGCGGGAGAACTGGTGCCTGACGAGGTGTTAATCGGGATGGTGAAAGGCCAGTTGCAACACTCGCCAGCGCAGGGTTGGATCCTAGACGGCTTCCCCCGCACCCTGGCGCAGGCGGAGGCTTTGGAAGAGCTGTTGCGGGAGTTGGGGCAAGACTACGACCACGTCCTCAACCTGGAAGTGCCGGATGACGTGGTGGTGGCACGGCTGTTGGCCCGCGGCAAAGAGCAGGGGCGCAGCGACGATGCGGACGAGGCGGTGATCCTCAAACGCTTGCAGGTGTATCGGGAGCAAACGGCTCCCCTGATCGACTTTTACGAGGCCAGGGGTCGTCTGCGACGGATCGATGGCAACCAGCCGATGGAATCGGTACAAGAGCATCTGCGGGCTCTCTTGGAAGGCTTCAGGAGGACAGCGTGATCAAAACGGGGGCCGGAAATCCCTCCCAGCCCGGATCCC
The DNA here is from genome assembly GCF_047462555.1 of Synechococcus sp. B60.1. Classification (NCBI taxonomy): domain Bacteria; kingdom Bacillati; phylum Cyanobacteriota; class Cyanophyceae; order Synechococcales; family Synechococcaceae; genus Synechococcus; species Synechococcus sp. B60.1. Next base: position 5,363 of record NZ_JANSJN010000002.1, on the reverse strand, counting down.
TGCGGCGGGGCATGCAGCTCATCGAGATCAAATCCCGCCGGGAGGTGGAGAAGATGCGGCGGGCCGGGCGGGTGGTAGCCCAGGTGCTACAGGAGATCGCGGAGTGCCTGCAGCCGGGCTGGACAACGGCAGACATCGATGCCTATGCCGAGCGACGGGTGGCCGAATTGAACGCCCTGCCCAGCTTCAAGGGCTACTACGGCTTTCCCGCCTGTGTCTGTGTCAGCGTCAACCATGAGGTGGTACATGGGATCCCCAGTCCCCGCAAAGTGGTGCAGCCGGGGGACATTGTCAAGGTGGATTTTGGCGCCATGGTCGAAGGCTGGCATGCCGACTCTTGCATCACCATTGGCCTAGAGCCCCTCAGCGATGCCGCCCGCGACCTGATCGACACAGCAGCCAAAGCGCTGCAGACGGGCATTGACCACGTGCGCCACGGCGTCTGGCTACAGGATGTCTCAGGCGCCATCGAGGACTATATCCAGGGGCGGGGCTACTCCGTGGTGAAGCAGTACGTCGGCCACGGCGTGGGGCGCAACTTGCACGAGGAGCCGCAGTTTCCCCACTACCGCACCCGCGACCTTCCCAATCCCAAGCTGCGCTCTGGCATGACGGTGGCAATCGAGCCGATGGTGAATGCAGGAGGAGAGGCCACACGGGTGCTGTCGGATGGCTGGACAGTGGTTACGGTGGATGGCTCTTGGTCGGCCCAGTTTGAGCACACTGTCTTGATCACAGACTCTGGGGCTGAGATTTTGACGGATCGCACCCCTTTTCAGTCCTAGGGATCCCCTGCTGGAGGGCGGCAACGGCTAGGATAGAAGAGGTGGAGTATTGTTTCAGCTCTTAACTCGCTCTTAACAGAGCGGGTTTAGCGTCGCTTATTTCTGTTGTGTTGTTTTAAGGAGGGTTCCTTGTCTAAAGAAGACGCCATCGAAGTGGAAGGGGTGGTTACCGAGTCCTTGCCCAACGCCATGTTCCGGGTAGATCTGGACAACGGCTTTAACGTCCTCGCCCACATCTCCGGCAAGATCCGCCGCAACTACATCAAGATCTTGCCCGGCGACCGGGTCAAGGTCGAGCTCAGCCCCTATGACCTAAACAAAGGGCGCATCACCTACCGCCTCAAGAAAAAGTAGATCCCTGGCCTTAGCTGGGGCCGCTGAGCATGAAGGAGCTGAGCCAAGTTCTCAAAACCGGTCTCTGGGTTGCAGCCGGCGGGGTGAGCGCCTTGGCCGTTCTCAACGCCTGGATTGCTTCTCGAACCCAGCCTTTGCCCAGCCTCTTGCCGGGGGAGGAGAGGCACCATTTTTGGCGGGGCCATCGCCTGTTTTACAAAGTGGCGGGATCTGGCCAGCCCTTGTTGCTGCTGCACGGCATCGGGGCCGGCTCTTCCAGCTACGAGTTCCGCGCCATCATGGCGGAGCTGAGCCAGCACTATCAGGTTTATGCTTTGGATTGGTTAGGTTGGGGCAACTCGGAGCGCCCCGATCTGGAGTACACTGGCCATCTATATGCCCGGATGATCGGGGATTTTGTCCAGCAGGTGATCGGGCGCCCCTGCCACGCCATCGCCAACTCCCTCTCGGCAGGGTTTGTGCTGCGTTCGGCCCGGCTGCAACCTCACCACTGGCAGAAGCTGCTACTCATCGCCCCTCTAGGAGACAACAGCCTCATCCCCGAGGCGCTAGGGATCCCTTTGGCTGAGGCGGTCTACGGGATCCTCAGCCTGCCGGTTTTGGGGCTGGCCTTTTACAACGCCATCACCACCCCCTGGAGTGTACGTCTATTTACGGAGCAGAGCCTGTTCTCTCCTGGGTACACTCTGGATGAGACGGTGGTGGATTACTACTATCAGGCGGCTCACCAGGCGGGGGCCCAATTTGCCCCCCGTTCTTTTTTGACCGGCAAGCTTAACCTGCCCATTCAGGAGGACTTTCGCGTGGTGGACAAGCCGCTGGCTCTGGTCTGGGGAGAAAACAACCGCCTCACCGGATTGGAACAGGCGGAGCGGTATCGCGCTTTGCGCCCAGAGGTGCCGATCTATCGACTGCCAGGGGCTGCTTTTCCTCACATCGAAGCGCCGCAGGCCTTCTTGTCAGTAGCTTTGCGCTTTTTGGGCGAGGCCGAAGCTGCCCTGCCGGCATAGGGGATCCCTTCGCCTTGATTGCTGCAGCAACCAGACTGACTGCCGGTTACAAGGATTGCGCCGTTGGCCTGGGACCTGGTTGCTGGGGTTCTTCTAATTCAGGGGGAGTTCCCAGTATCATCAGGGCGCATTCCTCCCGAACGTACCCCTACGGGTACAGGGCAGGGCTCCTGCGGTTTCTAGGTAAGCCGGGCGCAGCAGCTCAGGTTGGCTCCCCAGTATTTTTCTCCCAGGGGTCGATATCCAGAGGGGCAGACTCAGGAGCTGGCTCGGAAGGGGGGGCTTCTGCTTGGACGTACTCCTGCTCCCACTCCGGTTGTTCAGGAGCAGGAACAGGCTCGGGCTGACGGGGAGACCCTGCTTCGCCCTGGAGTTCGGGCTCTTCTTCGGGGTGATCGTCTTCTTGTTCGCCTTCCTCGTCGTATTCTTCCTCGTAGTTTTCCTCGACGGCAGAGTAGTCATCGACAGCCCTGGGCAGGGCGGGGGCGAAGCCAGTTTCGGGTAACCAAGAGGGCTTACCCAGTCCCAGGGTTTCCAAAATTCCCTTGGTCAGTTGGGCTAGGCGGGTTTCGGCGCCATCAGCAACAATAAGGCGATCGCCGCCAACTGAGACGATCTCATCCGCAGGAAGCAAATAGGTGCTGAGGATGAAGCCGGGCAAAAAGGTAAGGCCGAGGTTAGAGAGGATTAGGCCTGTGATCAGGCCAGAGACGGAGTTGAATTCGAAATCTTTGACTTTTCCAAGGCGGATCCCTTCTTCTGTAACCACCTCGCTGCCAACCACTCGACTTAGGCCTTGCAAGTCCAAGTCGTCGAAAACTTCATCACTAGGAATGAGGATGGCATCTTGGCCCAAGGCCGTTACCTGCCGTAGATCCAGCAACCGTGGGGATCCGGCAAAGGCTTTCTCCAGCACCCCCAGCACCAGCACTTGCTTGGCTTCCAGATCTGCCCAAACTTCGCTAACTACTCCGAGTCGGGCTGCATTGGCTTGGCTAATCACCTGCGTTCCCAGAACCTGTGACCGCCGACGAACCTCTGGTCGCACCAGCGCAACAGATCCTTTCCCAGTCGTCATGGTGGTTTCCCCGTCGTGAGTCGAAGCTTCGCATTAGTGGGCTGGTCATCCGGCCCCAGGCACCAAAATCAAGTTAATAGTACCATTGCCTGTCCCCTCCCTCGCGAGCGGCTGGGATCGGATTCCGGACAATTTGCTCACTCCAGGCCAAAAACCGCTCCGTCATGGCCGGTAGGGAATAGTGCTGTTCTACCTGGTGTCGGCAGCGGCTGCGGTCGAGGCTATCCAGGCGTTCTACAGCCCTTGCCAAGGCCGCCACGTCGTCTGGCTCCACCACCCAGCCAGTCTCGCCATCGCTAACAATTTCCGCTGGCCCCCCACGGCGGTAGGTAATCACCGGCACGCCACAGGCCAAGGCTTCCACTGCCACCAGGCCAAAGGCTTCCACCCACTTGGGCGTCATGATCAAGGCGGAACATTGGCCCAAGAGCTGCTGCATCTGGGAAGTGGGCAAAAAACCCCGGTAATCCAATTGGGCCCGTGGGTACCGTTTTTGAATCTGCTGCCAGTAGGCTGGGTCTTGCAGGTGGCCCAGGAGCAGTACCGGCCTTCCCGTCTTCTCGGCCAGGGCGGCGCAGTCTTCCAGGCCCTTTTCTGGGGCAATGCGGCCAACCCAACACAGGGCTCCGTTTCCCTCCGGCACAAAGTCGTAGCGGCTGAGATCGACGCCGCAGGGCAAATAGACAAAGGGATCCCGCCCCGCCGCCATCTGGGCGCGGGCAAAGGCAAAGGTCTGGGCTTGCGCCCGCGAGTGCACTGCCAGCCGACCTGGGTAGCGGTAGGCAATGTGCTCTAGCGCCAGATCGACAGCGTCGCTAAGGGATCCCATGCTGACGATATGGACCACCGGCGTGCGGAAAAAATCTGTCAGGTAGAACGAGAGCCAGTCGTAGCTCCAGTTCACAATGAGCTCGAACTGATCCTGCAGTTGGGCAGCCCGCTGCCATAGGTTGGCCACTAGGGAAGGGGTGGAGAGACAGACCGGCTGGTCGCGGCGCTGGCTTTGGGCATAGGGCGGGGGGAGGCCTGTAACTGTCTCGATAACTCCCTCTGGCAAGTCGGCACTGTGGGATCCCTCGGGGGCTAGCACGCACACCTCGGCTCTCCTCTCCAGCAGGCTACGCGCCAAGTTGACAAGGTTGAGCTCTACCCCGCCCCCACCCCCCGATCCCAGAGGCCCAACGGGGGTGGAGACAAACAAGAAGCGCCGGGGACAAATCATGGGCAGCCTTGCAGGCTCGACCCCTTGCTGGCTAGTTTGGTTAACTCTGGGGGACAAGGTCAGGTTCTGGCCACGAAGATTTCCCCTTTCTCCACCTTAACTTTGTAGGCGGTTAGGTCGGCCTTGGCTGGTCCACGGGTACGGCTGCCATCGGCGGCAAAAGCTGAGCCATGACAGGGGCAGACGAAGTTCTCCCCCCGCCAGTCTACGTCGCAGCCGGCATGGGGACAGGCTGCATCCAGAGCCAGCAGCGAGTCTGACTTTTGAGGATCCCCGACCAACCAAAGGGTGGCGGTGTTCTTCCCAAAGGCGTCTTCTACCTTGAAGGGGCCTTCTTTGAGATCTTCCAGTGTTGCCACTTTAACGAACTCCGGCTCAGCCCCTTTGGGGCCCGAAGCAGCACCCTGGGCAATGGCACGGTTAAAACGGCGCTGAGCCGAGGCAGGCAACAGGCCCACCAGCGAGCCAAAACCAAGCGCCAGCCAACGCAGAAAACCGCGACGATTGTTGTACATAGCCACGTGTCCTGAGATGGATACAAGTTGACACTCCCACCGACTAAAGTCGGGAGATTCTTACGCAGCCCACAGACGGACTCGCAAAGGCGCTGTCAAGACGCCCCTAAACGGTTCCTTAGAACCCAGTCTCAAGGTTCCGCTTAACTTACTGGCTTTTAGCACTGTCCGGGTCTTTCACCGGGGTAGGTGCTTGCTTAGGAGCAATTGTAGCCTTGGCAAGCAACTCAAGTCGCTCGAAGGGTTTTCCGCTCCGCACTACTCGCGCTAGCGGCGCGGCGCGCTGAGTACGGGGCTACCAAGCTACTCTGCTGTGTCAACGGGCTTGCTGTCGGAGGAGGAGATACAGCCTGTTAAAGAACCAAGGGGTACAGTAGCAACACTTAGCAAACCAACTCC
>NZ_JANSJN010000001.1:51575-59207 GCF_047462555.1 Synechococcus sp. B60.1 | reverse complement strand
AAAAAAAGATCCCTTGAGGCTGAGGGATCCGTTACGCTTGTTTGCATCTATTGTTTTGTTTGCTCAAGTTAGCGATCCACTTGCAGCGAAAAAGCCGACGCCCTCGACGTGTCGGGCGAAGGGATCAACGAGCTGGTGATCTCGTAACGATCTCGGCCGTCGTGCCTACTCTTCTTCTGTCTCGAAGTCCTCGTCGTACCCATCGCCGATCAAATCGTCGATATCGTCGATGTCTTCTTCGAGGACAATGTCAGGGACTTCGATGGGCTGCTCGATCAACCGGCCTTCCTGGCGCAACCAGTCGAGGATGGAAATGCTACCGGGTAAGGGCAGCACTACTGGAGGCTGATCGCGAGGTTCTTCCCGCAGAGAAGGGTTGTGGTACATGCTGTCCGGAAGAAGTGCAGCTATGAAGAGGGTGTGGTTAAGCTCCGGGTCGATGGCCTCGATAGGAGGCCGCTTATCGACTGCTTTTTAGCTTAGCTTATCCCTGCCAAGCCTGCAAAAAGCGGTGTAGCACCCGCTCCAGCTCGACGGCCCGCGCCGCCTTAAACAGCAGTCGATCCCCTGCCCGCACCTGCTGCTGCAAACCCTCCACCAGGGCAGAAGCTTCCTCAAAGCGTTCAACCTCGGCGGCTGGCTTTTCGTCAACCAGTGGCTGCATCTCCCTATCGGGATCCAAAAGCCAGACCCGCTCCAGTCCCAAGGAGGCAGCCGCCCGACCCACCTCTGCGTAGAGCTGTGGGGCATGCTCCCCCAGTTCCCGCATTGGGCCGAGGATGGCCCAGCGCCGTTTTCCCGCAGTTTGAGCCAGCAGGTGCAAAGCCGCGATCATCGCTTCCGGCGAAGCGTTGTAGGTCTCATCCCAAATCTCCACGTCCCCAGCCAGCTTGAGATGGCGATTGCGCCCCTGCAGAGGCAGCGGTAGGTCAAGGGGCTCTTGCAGGCGCTCCCAATTCAGCCCCAAGCTGCGCACAGCCGCCAGCACCCCCATCCAGTTGAGGGCGTGGTGCCTTCCGGGCAGGGGCACCGGCAAGGTCAGGCCCTCCACGGTTACGGTTTGGGCTTGTGGATCCCATGCTCCTCGCAAGTCCCCTTGGGCGAGGCCATAGGTGAGGGTTTGTCCCGACCACAGGCTGGCGGCAGTGGCCAACAGCAAGGGATCCTCACCATTGAGTACAGCCACCCCCTGCCCCAACTCCTGCAGCAGCTCACACTTGGCAGCAGCAATGGCCTCGCGGGATCCCAGCCTGCCGATGTGGGCGGTGCCGATGTGAGTAATCAAGGCATGGGTGGGGCGAGCCATCTGCGCAAGGCGGCGAATCTCGCCAGGGCCGCGCATGGCCATCTCCAGAACGGCAAACTGGTGTTCTGGTTGCAGCCGCAGCAGCGTTTGCGCCACCCCAATGTCGTTGTTGTGGTTGGCCTCGCTTTTGAGAACACTGCCGTAGCGCAAAAGAGCAGCCGCCAGCATTTCCTTGGTGGTGGTTTTGCCTGCTGAGCCGGTGATGGCCACTACCGGGATGGAAAATTGCTCCCGCCAGGCTCTGGCAAGGCGCTGATAGGCAGTCAAGGTATCGGGAACCTGGAAGTGGGGCCCCTCCACTGGCCGCTGGCTGATGACAGCAACGGCTCCCTTGCTCAGGGCTTGCGGAATAAAGTCGTGCCCGTCGAAGCGTTCTCCCCGCAGCGCCACAAAAACGGATCCCGGCTGCAACTGACGGCTGTCGGTGCAAAGGGCCTGAACCGGCAACCCCAATAGGTGGGGATCTCCCTGCAAAGGGACTTGCAGCAGGTCGGCCACAGTCTGCAAGGTCAGCATGGAGCAGCAGGCGGAGACAGGCTATCGCGTAGGATACCAACAAAAGCCCAATCCAGCGCCAGGCACCGACCCAGCCCTTGCCATCCAGGGCTCAAAAGTTGCTTATGCCCGATTGCACCTGGTTGGATCCCCTTGTCCGGCACTTCCATCTGGGGGATCCGGAGCCACCCGCAGCCATTCAAGGGGGGCCTATTCATCAACAAACTTGGAAGCTCAACACGCGCAGGGATCCTTGTATCGTCGGGCGCCTCCATCCCCACTTTGATCCTGCTGTCACCGAAGATGACCAGGCCGCTGGCCAGTGGCTGAGACGACAAGGCTTCCCCGTTTCTCAATTTTGCCGGGCCTGCGATGGATCCCTGCCCTAGGCCTAGGGGGAAGGAAGGCGCACCTGGATGGTACTGCACGTCAGCGAAGCTGCTGCTACTCTGGATGGGGAGGTAGGGTATGCAACCTCTTTAACAGCTCTTCTCAAGAAGGGTTCTCCCGCTAGCATTGCGGAAGAAAGCTTGGGGTGTGAGGCAAAACTGAGGTGAAGACAGCCGGTAAGGGGATCCCAGCGGCGCGGCAGCAACTCAGCCACAAACGAGCTCTGGGGCTGGGGCTCCTGTCACTGCTGAGCTTTGTGGCCGGGATGGGGTTCGCCGCCCTCTCCCAGCCGGAAGGGGGATCTCCCGTTGCCCCCCTAGAGCCGGAAGTGCCCCGTTTTACGGCCCACGGCTGGCCGCTGCTGGATCCCCTGCCGCCGCCGGACGAGATCTGGGAGTGCGAGCTGGTGGTGGTGGGCGGATCCCTGGGAGGCGTGGCGGCTGCAGGCCAAGCCATGCGGGGGGGTGTGCAAACCTGCCTCATCGAGCTCACCCCCTGGCTAGGGGGGCAGATCACCTCGCAGGGGGTATCGGCCCTCGACGAGTCCCTTCCCATGCGGCAGCGGGGCAATTTTTCCCGCCACTGGCTGGAGTTTAAGGCCCTGATCGAAAGTCAGCCGCTGCATCTGCCCGCCTGGACAGGGATCCCGCCGGGAACCCGCGTGACCAAGATCAACAGTTGCTGGGTAGGGGGGCTGTGTTTTCCGCCCCAGGCGGGTCTGCAGGCGGTGGAAACCTGGCTGCGGCAGGCGGCTCAGTCTGCTCCCCAGAGTCGCTGGGCCACCCAGACCGCTTTTAAGGGGGCCACCTTCAGCGCCGACGGCTCCCGCATCGAGAGCCTCTACGCCGTGCAGCGGCAGCCGCGGGATCCCAATTTTGTGCCGCCAGGGCGGCTGTGGCGGGAATTGGTGAGCTGGTATAGCTGGCAGGAGACGGAAGTGTTTGCCAAGCGGGTGCTGCGGCTGCAGGCGCCACCGGGCCGCCACCTGTTTGTTATCGACGCCACCGACACCGGCGAGCTGGTGGGCTGGGCGGGGATCCCCTACCGGCTGGGCTCAGAAGGGCGAGATCTGACGGGGGAGCCCAATGCCGCCCCGGCCAGCAACCCGGAGTGTACCCAGGCCTTTACCTTTCCCTTCGTGCTGGCCATCCACGACGATGGCGGGCGCTCCCGCGCCGAGCTGGCCCAGTTGCAGCCAGGCTACTCCCGCGCCGAGCACCGCCGCCAGTTCGACCTGGAGGGGTTTCCCACCTTCAGCGGCCAGAGCTTTTTTAACTACCGCCGCATCGTCAGCAAAGGCCGCACAGATCCCTTTTACGGCACCCCGGTTCCCGGGGATCTAACCCTGGTGAACTGGAACCGCGGCAACGACTGGGGGATCATGAACCCGCCCCTAATCCTGACAGAAGAGCGGCTGGTGGCCTCAGGGCAGCGCCACAACTGGCTGGGGGGGCTGGACGTCTCCGCCCTCAAAGATGGAGAAAACCACGCCCTGCTCTTTGCCGAGTGGCTGATGGAAACTCAGTCCCGCACCGGCTATCCCCTCTCGTTGGTGTTTGCCGAGGACTCTTTGCTGGGCACCCGCTCCGGCCTCAGCCTCTACCCCTACATCCGAGAGGGGCGGCGCATCCTGGGGCGAGCTGCCTACGGCCAGGCGGAATTCCAGATGCTGGAGCAAGACATCCGCGTCGGCACCAGCGGGGGACGGGACTTTAGCCCCACCGCTGTAGGGGTGACTCACTACGCCATCGACATGCACGGCTGTCGCTACCGCAACTGGGAGCCTTCCCTGTCGGCCAGCTCGGCGCCCGTCAACGAGTTTTCCGTCCGCCCCATCGTCATCCCCCTAGAGGCCCTGATCCCCCAGAAAGTGGATAACCTGCTCATCGGCGGCAAAGGGATCGCCGTCAGCCACATCGTCAACGCCGCCACCCGCACCCATTACGGCGAGTGGACCATCGGCTCAGCAGCGGGGCTCATCGTAGCCTGGTTGCACAGCCAGGATCCCGGTTTGATCCCGGCCCAGATTGTGCCGCAGGGCAAGATGGCCGACTTGCAGCGCTACCTGGTTGCCCACGGACAGCGGCTGCACTGGTAGGCAGTTGCCGCCGCCCTACCCCTCTGCGCCGGAAGGCAGCGCCTCGGGATCCCCTTTTCCGCCATAGCGCCGCTGCCGCCACCACACCAGCAGAGGGCTGGCGATGAAGATGCTGGAATAGACCCCCAAGCTAAAGCCAATGAGCAAAGCAATGGCAAACCCCTTCAGGGTGGCTCCCCCAAAAATGGCAATGGCCACCAGGGGCAGCATCGTTGTCAGGGTGGTGTTCAAAGAGCGGGCAAAAGTCTGGTTTAGAGATAGGTTCACCACCTCGGCAAAGCTGACCTTGCGGCTGACCAGACGCAGATTTTCCCGGATGCGGTCGTAGATAACCACCGTGTCGTTGACGGAAAAACCAATGATGGTTAGCAGCGCCACCACAAACAGGCTGTCCACCTCCATGCCCACCGTTAGGCCCAAAAGGGCAAACAGACCTGTTGTCAGCACCACATCGTGCAGCAAGGCCACAATGGCAAACACCGCGTAATCCCACTGGAAGCGCAGGGCCAGATACACCACAATGAGCCCAAAAGAGATGAGCACAGCCACGAGGCCGGAACGCAAGAGCAAGCGCCCCACCGTCGGGCCTACCGTCTCCACTAGGTTGCGCTCAAAAGGGCCTACCTGTTGCCGCAGCGTCTCCTCTACCGCTAGGCGCTCCTGCTCAGTCAAAGGGGGCATGCGGATCAAGGCTTCCTGACTGGTCTGGGTGTCCAGTTGGATGATGCTGCTGCCCAGGTTGTGTTCCTGCAGCGCCCGCCGCAGCTCTTCGGTGGTGACAGGCCGCTCAAAACGCAGATCCAGCAAGGTGCCGCCGGCAAAATCCAGCCCCAGCCGCAGCGGTGTCCCTAGAGAGGCCAGAGAAAAGGCCATGCTGACCAGCCCCACCAGCAACACCGCCAGGGAAAGGGTAAACCAAAGCTTGCTGCGCCCGACGATGTCGAAGCGGTAGTCAAGCAACCGCCGGGATCCCACCGCCGGATCGGGGGGGGATAACTCTTGCGCCGTCATGATTGAGCCGCCTCCATGCGAACGCCGTAAAACTCAGGTTTGCGCAGGGCAGGGATCCCCATTGCCGCCAGCAGCAGGGTGCGGGTGCAGGTGATGGCCGTGAAAAAGCTTACCAGAATGCCAATGGCCAAGGTGACGGCAAAGCCTTTCACCAGCCCCATCCCCAGCCAGAAAAGTACGCCACAGACCAAAAGGGTGGTGACGTTGCTGTCGAGGATGCTGCTGAAGGCGCGATTAAACCCTTCCGAGATGGACTTATAGATGGACTTGCCCGCCCGCAGCTCCTCCTTGATGCGCTCGAAGATCAGCACGTTGGCATCCACCGCCATGCCGATGCTGAGGATAAAGCCGGCGATCCCTGGCAGGGTCATGGTCACCCCCAGCAGTTGGAACAGAGCAAACGTACAGAGGGCGTAGATGAGAAGAGCGAGGTCGGCAATGAGCCCCGGCAGGCGGTAGTAGGCCACCATAAAGACAAAAACCAGCACCAGGCCGCCAATGCCGGCATAGAGGCTGCGGCGCACGCTCTCTTCCCCCAACGTGGCCCCGACGGTGCGGTTTTCAATGACGCGAATGGGAACCGGCAGCGCCCCCGCCTTGAGCTTCACCGCCAGATCGGTGGCGGTTTCCACCGTGAAATTGCCCGTGATCACCGCCGTTCCGCCGGTAATGCCGGTGCGAGCAAACTCCGGCCCCACGATGGGGGCGCTGATCAGCACGTCGTCGAGAAAAATGCCAAGCGGACGCCCTGTTCCGGCCAACTCTCGGGTGAGCTGAGTAAACTTTTCTGCCCCTTCTGGCTTGAACTCCAACAGCACTTCCCAGCTCTGGGATCCGCGACGAGGGGCTTGGGGATAGGCGTTGCGCAGCAGATCCCCTGTCAGGCCGACCCGTTCAAACAGGGCGTCGGGATCCTCCCCCGCCGTTATCTCCCCCCGCTCGTTGCGGGGCAGGGCGCTGACCGGCACCAAGCCCTTGCGAAACTCCAACTGGGCCGTATCGCCCAAAAGAGCAATGGCCCGATCCGGATCCGCCACCCCCGGCAGTTGTACGAACAGGCGGTCTTGGCCGCTGATCTGCACCAGAGGCTCGGCCACCCCCAGGCCGTTGATCCGCTGCTGGATCACCGCCTCCACCCCCTGCATCACCTCAGAGGTGATCTCGGGTACCTCTTCCGTAGGCAAAGCCTGCAGGGTGAGCTGCGTCCCTCCTTTGAGGTCAAGGCCAAGGCGAACTTCGCGGCTAAAGCCCAGATAGACGAGGGCAGCCACCACTGCCAAGATAAAGAGCAGCCCTCGCAGAAAAGCGAGGCGACTGAGCCACAAAGCTGGAGATCTGGCCATACTGCTGAAAAAGTGAGGAATACGGGCGCACTCGATCCGAGGCCCTCAGGATTTCGGCACCTTTTGATCCTATCGCACACGGGATCCCCCACCTGACCCGTTGGAAAACGGCAGCGGCAGGAGCATCCAAGTAGGGTTTCTGGGGATCCGCTGCAGAGGCAACCGCGAGCTTCTCAGAAGATGGGCGCTCGGCTGCCGAGCCAAGCAAGGAGAAGATAAAGTTGAAAGCCGCTAAACAAGCGCTGTCCCCTCTTGGTTTGTGCTAGCCCTAGGGCTAGGCTATTGCCATCTCAGGGCAGCAGGCAACATCTGGTGCATTTGGCTCTACCCCGACATCGGCGAGTTAAGGGAGGGAAAGTTGAGGTGAATTGGAGACGGACTTACTATCTCCCTGGGTTGCTCTCGGCTCTGGCTCTAGGGGGATCCCCCGCCTGGGCCGGAGAGTATTTCACCGAGGAAGTGACCAGCCCTAGCCTGGAGATCATTCACGGCTGGCGGCAGGAAGTGTACGGCATTAACGTCACCATCACCAACACCAGCCTGGGATCTTTTCGGGTGCCGCTGGAAATCGATATGGAGGATCGAGCTAGCTGTGAGCGGGCCGACTTGGTGCTGACGAACAATCGCATTATGCCGATGGGATCCTTTCAAGACTGCATTCTCAACATCTTTCCCTACCTGGATAAATTCATCAACCAAGAGGTCGCCAGCATTCGGGTCACCCTCAAAGGGCCGGCCCCCCTCCTGGAAATTCCCCTGGAAGAGCCGGATCGGCTGATCTTGGCCCAGGTGGCTAACCAATCGCGGGAGGCCTTTGTCTTCTTTCAGCAGGAGTTGGCCCGCGTTTTGGAGCTCTTGAAGCAGTCGGATCCCGGCCAGACCAAGACGGCCCCAGCAACAGCCAGCCCAACACCGACTGCTGCCGCCGAATCTGCGCCCAACCCGGGAGATTTCGTAATCGTGGGATCCATTCGAGAAGAACGGGTAGG
>NZ_JANSJN010000001.1:29539-51475 GCF_047462555.1 Synechococcus sp. B60.1 | reverse complement strand
GCGCACATCTCCACAAAGGCCTCGCGGGTGGCGTTGGAACGGTAGAACACCCGTTGTAAAATGTCCAAAACCTTGTAGGTTAGACCGTATTGGCGATCCCAACGCTTGAGGTACAGCTTGAGATCCTCCTCACTGGGGATGCGCTTCCCGCCATTGGAGGTCTCGACGATGGTCTCGGCGCACATGCGGCCCGACTTGGCGGCAAAATAGATTCCCTCGCCGCTGGACTTGGTTACATAGCCTGCCGCATCTCCTACCAAAGCCGCCCGACCCACCACACGGCGCGGACGCGGATGCTCTGGGATCGGATGGGCCTCCACCTTGATCACCTGGCCCCCCCGAATCCGCTCGGCAGCGCGGTCGCGGATCCCGGCCTGCAACTTTTGGATCTGGGCTTGGTTGACCTTCATAGTGCCGGTGCCCACTGCCACGTGGTCGCACTTGGGGAACACCCAGGCATAGAAGTCTGGAGAAACATCGTCCCCCACATACATCTCTGCCCGCTCCTCGTAGTAGGCCATTTTGTCGTCGGGGAGCCGAATCCGCTCCTGAAAGGCCAGCGCATAGTTGTAGTCGCCGGCACCGATGGCTTCTGCCACCTTGGAGTGAAAGCCATCTGCCCCAATCACCAGATCCACCGCCAGCGAACGGGGTACTCCCCGATTTGAGCCGTCCGAAAAGTCGCTGTAGTGCAGGATGTAGGGATCCCGACCATTTTGCGGGATTTCCAGATGCATCACCTTGCCGTGGATGAGCTCCGCCCCTTTTTGGCGGGCGCGGTTGCGTAAGAAGGCATCCAGGATCTCGCGGCGGCACATGCCGATATACTCATTTTCCTTTTCGAGGGCGATATCCACCTCGTAGTTGGAAGGGGAGATCATCTTCATCTTGCGCACTTTGCGGTCGATGATCTCCTCAGGGAGGTCGAACTCCGAGACCATACAGAGGGGAATGGCGCCCCCGCAGGGCTTGGCGTTGTCTAGCTTCCGCTCAAACAAAAAGGTCTCGATTCCGGCTTGGGCTAGAACTTCGGCGGCAGAGGCTCCGGCTGGGCCACCCCCAACAACAGCAACTCTCAGGCTCAAGGCGCTCTCCTCGCTGCAAATGCATCGGCTCGTCCGACAGCAGGCATCCTACCACAGCTCCCCAAAAGCGTTGCCAACCTTGACGAAGTATTGCAGTTCGGCTGGGCTCAAGGGCACGTGCTTCAGCGCTGAGAAAGGGAGCCGCCCGGCCTCAACGCTAGAGGTTGTGACGTTCTCCTCAGCCTGGATTTCAGAGTGGTTCTATCTGGGCCACTTCCACCCGGTTCTCTGGCCCTAGGCTAACGCGGAACTGTTTGGCACCTGTCGGCAAGGGATCCGGCGCCACCTCCGGCAGGTTGGCAAGAGGAGTTTCGGCGCGGCGTTCCCGGGCCAGCTCATTCTCCGGCTCGGCAGCCAACAGGGATCCCGTCTCGTCCACGCTTACCCGATAGACCAGGCTCTCTTGCAAATCGGAGGAAGACTGCCATTGCTCTGCCAGGGTGTCTCGCAGACGGAGAAGGGGATCTTCAGCCAAAGGGGGAGGGGATCCCACCGTTTTGCCGGGTTGCTCCGGCACGGTGAGCTGCTCCTGCACCGAGTTGGAGGCAGTAGGATCCCTGTCCTCCGGGGTGCGGCTGGCCCAGAGGCCAACTCCGGCCACCAGGGCGATCCCTCCCACCAGCAGCGCTGCGATCCCGGCAGGCTGTCGATACCAAGCTTGCGTCACCGGAGTTGCCAAACTGTCCAGTTGGGGCAAGTCATCGGCCACCTGAGAGAGGTTCTCTAGCAGGTCGTACAACTGGGTCATCGACAAATCCACCTGGGCAATCTGATTCTCCCCTTGGCGCACCGTGAGGCGATGAAAAATGAAATCGAGCGGACGGATGGCCACAGTGCCACTGAAGGTTCCCTTGGGGGCTCCACAGAGCTGGGATCCAACGTAGCGGTCGATCACGGTAATCAAATCCTTGAGCCAAGTGCTGTCTCCCTGCAGCGTTTTGGTGGTCTCCCCCTGGCGAATTTCCAACTGACACACAAAGTTGTGCTGAATCGCTCGCGGTGGCAGCGCCGAAGAGGTGCCTGCAGATTCGGGTGGGCTGGGCGCCTCTCCCCGCACTGTGAGCGTCGAGGTCGGTTGTTGATAGGTGTAGCTGAGGGTAACGCCGGGCATAACAACTCGCAGGCAAACAACACAGGCAAGAATCTCAAGGGCGATGAGACAAGACCGTCTCAAGGAGAGGGCAAAGCATCCGATCCGGAGCTATGGGCTACCTCCCCTTCTTCGTCGCTGCTGGCGGGCAGATCCATTTCAGGGCGGTTGAGCAGGGCTTTCCACAGGCGTTGTGCCCCTCTCGGGCTGCTGTAAAACATCAGCTCGATCAAGATGCGCAGGGCCAGCTCAGCAAGGCTGTTCTCGTCGCGCACATCCCCATCCACCATGCGGCTGCGGTAGTGGGAGATAAACTCATCCAGGTAATCGCCCACCAGTGGCTGATGGAAAGGGCTGAGCTCTTGCTCGACAGCGGTTTCCAGTTGCTCTAAGGTGCTGCGGATGCGGGCCTGTCGCTGGGCCGCCAGGTGAGCAATCACCATCACTAGGGCGCGCGCCTCTTCGATATCGACTTCTTTTCGCCCGCCGCTGCTGCGGCGCAGAGGGTTGGCATTGCGCAGCCGCCAGAGAATGACCCGATCGCCGATCTGCTTTTCCAAGTTCAGAGCCTTGGCTGCTGCCAGAACTGCCTCGGAACTCTCCCCACTTAAAGACTCCAGCCCCAGCAACAACAAATCCAACTGGGCTTTGATGGTTGCGGTAGCTGTGGTGAGGCCGGCGGGCTGAGGGTCTAACTGAGTCTGCTTAGGTTCCACCGTCACGCTGTCAATGGGAGCTTTTGGCTTTGGTAGGACTCTATGATCTCTTGTCTGGGGCAAACCTGCAACCTGCTTCCCCTGCGCTTGAGGGAAAAAGGCTCTTGGCTCATGGCTCTGGTGGCTTAAGGCATTTGCGGCTGGGGGATCCCACAGGTCAAGCCCAAATCACTGTCCCTCTCCCCTCACCCCATTGCCTCTTTTGCCCCGCACCCCCCGCTTCTTGCTTTGGGAATTGCTGCCCTTGAGGGAAAGCCATGGGAAAAGATACGATTGGTAAGGGTAACCTCTTCTACAAGCTTACGACGCGCAACAAAGGATTTTCTCCGGCCCGGCTTGACTTCTCTGGGCTTGCCTGGAGCTTCGGGGCCACTGCTTTTGACTATATCAGCCACGTTGCGCCTACCTGCGCACGGTTATGAATGCTTTCGCCGCCCAATCCAGCCCTGCTCACTTGGTCTTGATCTTCACGGATCGGGTAGGCCGGCGCGGCGTTGTCTTGGACAAGATTTACTACTCGGTAGGGCGAGCCCCCAGCAACCACATCCGCCTCTACGACCCCTGTGTTTCGCGAGAGCATGCCCTAATTATCCGCATCCCGGAAGAGAACCGAGCCGGATACGGTTACATGATCTTTGACGGCAACTCGGGATCCCGCCGCAGCACCAATGGTTTGTTCGTTAACGGTAAAGCGGTTTTGTCCCATCGGCTACAGCTTTTTGACAAGATAAGGTTTGGACCGAATGTAACAGCCATCGTGGAGAGCACCGACCGCCTCAGCCCAGAGACGCTGGCAGCCCTGTTGCAGCCGCCGGCCCTCGACAAAAACGCCACCCTGGAGGGATCCCAGAGAGAGACCTCCAAAGAGTTGCCCCGAGAGAACGACGACTTCACCGCTGCTTGATTCCCTCTCCTGAATTATCCTGAATCCAGCGCCCTACCGAGTTTTGGGTTTCCGTGTCTCTCATTCCTCCTGCGCTGAGCGGCTACTGGCAAAATGGCTTTGACCTAGAAGCTCACTTGGGATCCTTCCTTGGCCTTGAGGCGGGTGAACTGCGGGAGAAGCTGCGGCTGGGGCAACAGCAGTTGGCGGAGCTGGGCCGGCGCGACTTCGGCTGGGATCAGGCAGACGCCTTTTACCGGGATCGGGTGGGATCCGCCTATTTGCTGGACTTAGCCGCTTGGCACCTGAGCAGCACCGACTACATCGGCAATACCCTGCGCCTGGTGGCGGATCAGGCCCGCGGGCGGGTGCTGGATTTTGGCGGCGGCATTGGTACCCACGCCATTGGGGCGGCTCTCTGCCCGGCGGTGGAGCAGGTGATTTTTTGGGATCTCAACCCCATCCATCGGCAGTTTGTGCAACTGCGGGCGGAAAAGTTGGGCCTAAGCGAACGGATCCACTGCCCGGAAACCTTCCCACAAGGGATCCCCTTTGACACCGTCATCTGCTTCGATGTGGTGGAACATTTGCCGGATCCGGCAGCGCAGTTGCGTCAGTTTTACACTTGGCTCAAGCCGGAAGGCAAATTGTTGATCAACTGGTACTTTTTCAAGGGGTTTAATGGCGAATTCCCCTTCCACCTAGACGACCCGCAAAAAGTCGAGCAATTCTTTCAGGTATTGCAAAGCCATTTCCTAGAAGTGTTTCATCCCTATTTCATCACCGCCCGCTGCTACCGTAAGTGGAATAAAAGCTGAGATTGGAGAGAGAACGAATGCTGCGCTACTTGCGGGTGCTGTGGCTATTTTGGAGCACTTCTGTAGCAGCAGAAATGGAGTACCGCGCCAACTTCTTTTTTGCCAGCCTCAGCAGCTTAGGCGGCCTCGTGTCAGCTCTGTTTGGGCTTTCACTGTTCTATCAGCAGGGGCACCGCCTGGGGGGTTGGAGCTGGCCGGAGGCGCTCATCGTCTTGGGCATGTTCACCATCTTGCAGGGGGTGTCGGCCAGCCTCTTTAACGTCAACTTAAACCGCATCGTGCAGCAGGTGCAGGAGGGCACTCTGGATTTTGTTTTGCTCAAGCCCATTAGTAGCCAGTTTTGGCTGTCAACCCGGGTGTTCTCTCCCTGGGGCCTGGTGGATATCGGCTTTGGCCTGGTGCTGATTCTCTACGCCGGGATCCAGTTGCGCCTGCCGGCCTGGGCCTATGTTTTGGGTTTATTGCTCCTGCTCCTGGGATTGGTCATCCTCTACAGCCTCTGGTTTATGCTGGGGGCCACCAGCATCTGGTTTGTCAAGATCTACAACGTCACCGAGGTACTGCGGGGCTTGGTAGAGGCGGGGCGCTTCCCCCTGGTGGCCTATCCGGTGGCCTATCGGCTGTTTTTTACCTTCGTTGTGCCGGTGGCTTTCTTGACCACAGTACCGGCGGAAACCCTGTTGGGGCGAGCCCAGTGGCCGTGGCTTGTGGGATCCGCCCTGCTGGCGGTGGGGCTGCTGGTCGGATCCCATTTGTTCTGGCGCTTTGCCCTGCGCTTTTACACCAGCGCCTCTAGCTAAAATCTCCGTCCAAACATCTCCATCCTAAGCATCCAAGCAGCGAGGATGGGAGTAATTGCTACAGAAGCGCCCCATGCGCCGCCCCAGAGTTGGATCTTCTCCTCAAGGGAAGGGCAAAAATAGGTTCCCACCCTGGGAATAGGATCCCTCAGGCTCATTTTTTTAAGGGCAAAAGCAATTCTCGCTGCAGCGATCTGTAGCTACCTATTTGGTGGCGCAGAGGGATAGTTTTCTTGTTTTAGGGAGCATTTTCCATGCGCAAGCGCCTGCAATGTGTGGCCGTATCTGTGGCAGCCGGTAGCCTAGCTCTGCTGGGCTGCAGCAACAGCAATCCTTCTCCGATGGCGATGATCCCCTCCCAAGCGGATTTGGTGGCCCTGGGCAGCGGCAATCGCCTCACCCTCATCCGCTCTGCCGATGCCTCTGTGCAGGGATCCCTGACGGTGACGGGGGTGAGCGGCAGTTTGATCGGTATCGATGTCCGTCCTGCCAATCGCCTGCTCTACGGCCTCACCGACGCCAACATCCTCTACACCATCAACTTGCAAACTGGCGCCGCCAGCGTGGCCAGTACCCTGTCGGTTCCCTTTACGGCGGGCACGCTGTCCGGTATGGACTTCAACCCCGTCCCGGATCGCCTGCGCCTGGTGGGAGCCAACGGCCAGAACTTCCGCATCAATGTCGACACGGGCGAAGTGATCCAAGATAGACCTCTGGCCTTTGGCCCGATGGAGCTGCAGGGATCCCGCCCGGCTGTTACCGCTGCCGCCTACACCAACAGCGTGGCCGGCGCCCAATCCACACGGCTGCTGAACATCGACGGCGAGCGCAACCTGCTGCTATTTCAGAACCCGCCCAACGACGGGGTGCAAATGCCGATTGGCCTCCTGGGCGTGAACTTCGGCCCGGTGGGCGGGTTTGACATCCGTACGGTCGGCGGGGTGGATACCGGCTTTGCCATCGGCGGCTCCACCCTGTATCGAATTGACCTGAATACAGGTCGCGCCACCTCTGTGGGCACGCTGCCGGGTGGGCCGTTCCTCGGCTTGGCCGCTCTCTAGGAAGGTCAGCCCCGGATCGTTGCAGTTTAATCATTTTTCTGGCCAATTGTTGCTGTTTTGTTTCAGCCCGATCCCAGCTCGGGAGAGGGCTTTCTGCGCTTTCTCCAGCGGGGTTGACTTCATGCCTATGCAGGCGATAAATTATGAAGGTCATTACTCTTTCTGGCTTGCCCCAGGCAGGGCTTGCTTCTCTCTAAATACCTTCCTGCCACCGTTCTATTTGCACTTTTTCTCCATGAAGATTGAGGGTGATAAAGCTGAACGATCCCTGCAGGAGAAAAGCGATGCGGAGGTGTTTTCAGCCCTCAAGGCAGGCCAATCCCAAGCTTTGGCCATCCTCTACGACCGGCACGCCGGTTTAGTGTACGGAATTGCCTGCAAGATGTTGGGCAACTCTGCCGAGGCCGAAGATCTGACGCAGGACATTTTTCTGAGTTTGGCCCGTTCTTCCTTCGATCCCAAGCGGGGATCCCTGCGCACTTACCTAGGCATTTTGGCCCGCTCCCGCTGCTTGGATCGGCTGCGCTCCTGGCGCAATCGACAGCGATCCCTGGAACGGGGCAGAGTGGAATTACAGGGCAACGCCGCCGAGGATACGGCCCTGGAGCAATTGGCCCGCGCTGATCAGGCAGTGGAGGTGCAAACGGCTTTGGCCGAGCTCTCTGAACATCAACGCCAAATCCTCAAAATGGCCTATTACGAAGGCATGAGCCAGACAGAAATTGCCAAGCAATTGGATCTGCCTTTGGGAACGGTTAAAGCCAGAGCCCGCCGAGGCTTGCTGCGGCTGCGCGAGTTGCTGGGAGGCGCCCTATGAAAGCCGAGTCTGTGTCTCCCGAGGAACTGCAACTGTGGCTGGCCGGCTACGTGCTGGGGGATCTCTCCCCAGAAGAGGCCGACCGACTGGAAGCGGTGCTCAAGCTGCGCCCGGAGCTACAGCAGGAGCTGCAAGCCCTGCAACAGATCCTGGAGAGGGCCTACGGCGTCGAAGAAAAGCAACCTCCCCCCAGCTTGCGGGCTTCTCTGCTGCAAGCCTACACAGAGCCGGCGCCCAAACCCCTCCCCACTTCCGGCTTGGCCATTC
Organism: Synechococcus sp. B60.1; assembly: GCF_047462555.1. Classification (NCBI taxonomy): domain Bacteria; kingdom Bacillati; phylum Cyanobacteriota; class Cyanophyceae; order Synechococcales; family Synechococcaceae; genus Synechococcus; species Synechococcus sp. B60.1. The sequence continues at coordinate 43,938 of NZ_JANSJN010000001.1, read as the reverse complement.
AGGGATCCCCACGCTGGCAGCGGGGCCTGGCGGCACTGGCAGCGGGGTTAATGGTCGCCCTAGGACTGGGGAACCTGTACCTGTGGCGCAGGCTGCAACTGGCCCAGATGGAAGGGATCCCGGTCGAGGTGTTGACTTATGAATTGCAGCCGACGGCAGAAAACGTGACTGGCTCGGTTACGGTAGAGGTGGATCCGCAGGGCTTGCGAGGGAAGCTAGTGGCCCGTGGTTTGCCGCCGCTGCCGGAGGGCCGCGTCTATGCGCTCTGGGTGGTGCTGGAACCGGAAGCGCCTTTCACCAAGGATAAGGCGGGGGCGATCCTCACTGCCGCTTTTCGAGTAGACGCGGTGGGGAATCAAGAACAGGAGCTGCGCCTACCGCCAGTGTTTGCATCCGCAGAATGGGTGCGGGCGGTGGCCATTACCGAGGAAGATGGCAGCCGGCCCCAAGAGCACCAGGGATCCCCTCTGTGGATTTCCGGCTAGCCGGAGCAGGGGCCAACCAACATAGGTCTGTCCCAGGGCATGGCCGTGCTCACCTGTCCAGGATCCCTCTGAGGGCACTTTCGTCGATGTGGATCGGCAAAAGACAGTGCCAGGCGGCGCACCCCCCCCCAGCCACCCTACCGTTGGGAAAAGTTGTGGGCGCACCGGAAGTGTATCAGCATTAAGATGAGGGTCACTACCCCGGCACAGCAAAAGCCAACTTGGAGGTCACCCTATGGGCGAAGCGAAGCGCCGCAAAACCCGCAAAAGCCCCGATCCTGACCAAGAGCTACTGTTTCCCCAGCTCAAAGATATTCCTCTCACCAGAGCCCAAGCCCGCACGATCTACAATTGGACAACTCGGGGCGCTTGGGCCGGCATTATTCTCCTGGCCATTGTTTGGGTGGTGGTGCGATTTGTGGGGCCTGCGTTGGGCTGGTGGCACCTGGTGGGCTAGACGGCTGGATCCTTTGAGTTTTCCTGGAGTTTCCCCATGCGATCCTATTTGGCAGCCGCCCTTCAGATGACCAGCACCCCCGATCTGGCCGGCAACCTACAACAGGCAGAGGAGTGGATTGACTTTGCGGCGCGGCGGGGATGTGAGCTGGTAGCTTTGCCGGAAAACTTTGCCTTCATGGGGCCGGAGGCAGAAAAAGCTCGCCTTGCCCCAGAGATTGCGCAGCGGGCCGAGGAGTTTTTGGCCAAGATGGCCCAGCGCTACCAGGTATTCGTGCTGGGCGGGGGATACCCGGTGCCGGATGGACAAGGCAAGGTGTACAACACCGCCGCCCTCTACAGCCCCGAGGGCAAGGAGCTGGCCCGCTACCGCAAGATCCACCTTTTTGACGTCAACCTGCCCGACGGCAACACCTACCGCGAGTCGAACACGGTGGTGAGCGGCAACGAGGTGGTGGTCTGCCAGGAAGAGCGGCTGGGCATGCTAGGTCTATCGGTTTGTTACGACGTGCGCTTTCCCGAGCTGTATCGTTCCTTGGTGGATCGAGGAGCGCAGGTGCTGTTGATCCCCGCCGCCTTTACCGCCTACACGGGCCGGGACCACTGGCAAGTTTTGCTGCAGTGTCGCGCTATTGAAAACACCTGCTACGTGATTGCTCCCGCCCAGGTGGGCACCCACTACGAGCGGCGGCAATGTCATGGCCACGCCATGATCGTGGATCCTTGGGGGACGATCCTGGCGGATGCCGGCGGCGAAAAACCAGGGGTGGCCATTGCCGAGATCGACCCGGAGCGCCTGCAGCTTATCCGGCGGCAGATGCCCTCGCTGCAGCACCGTCGTCTGGCCTGTACTGTCAGCCTTTAGGGATCCCCTATGCCTTGGCCGCCCTTGATCCTCTACAGCAAGCCCGGCTGCCACCTCTGCGAGGGCCTAGCGGAGAAGTTGCAGCAGATCCCTGAGATCGCCACGTTGGAAATCCGCGACATTACTGCCAACCCCGCCTGGTGGGAGCGCTACCAACTGGAGGTTCCCGTGCTGAGCTTGGCGGGGGATCCCGAACGATCTCTGCCCCGCCCCTCGCCGCGGCTGACGGTGGCGCAGTTGCGCGCCTGGCTGGAACAACAGTTGGGTTGACGGCTTAAGAGGCTAGCGCTTCGCTGCGGGCGGTATAGCCAGCTTGGCGCAAAGCTGCCACGGTGGCCTCGGCATCTTTAACCCAAAATTGAGATCCCAGTCTTACCCAGAGCGTGTGGGGAGGGGCGACGATGGCCGCCACAACGGGGATGCGATTTTCTTCCTTGGCTTCCGAGCGTTGACGGGTAAGAACCGCCTGCAGACGGTGTCGCTCCTCTACAGTTCCGGCAGCCTCCAGAGGGAGTTGCACCGTAACCCAACTCACCGATTCAATTGGCTGTAAGTCCTCGACAATCAATTGCACCTGTTCATCCCGCTGATCCACCTTGGCCCAGATCAATAGCCGTTGATCCACCTCCAGGCGATGGCGCAAACGTTCGTAAGTCTTGGGGAAGATCACCGCTTCGCAACTGCCGGTGAGATCTTCCAGTTGCACAATGGCCATGCGATCCCCTTTCTTGGTGGTTACGGTTTTGATGGCGGTCACTAGGGCCAGAATGCCTACAGAAGTCTCGGCTGCGTAGCCGCTCAAATCCGAGAGGTTAACGGGAGCCAACAGGCGCGCCTGCTCTTGAATCCGCCGCAGCGGGTGATCCGAAACATAAAAACCCAACAGCTCCCGTTCCAGCCTTAACTTTTCTGGCGCTGGAAAATCTTCGGTAGCAGGCCCCCGCGGCGCCTCCATAAATCCCTGGCCATCACTGCTGTCGCTGCCCAACAAATCAAATAGGCTGGCTTGACCAATGGCTTTGGACTTGGCCCGCTCCGTCGCCCAGGTGAGAATGGGATCCAGATCCACCATTAATTGCTTGCGGTTGGGGGAAATACAATCAAAAGCGCCTGCACAGATCAGCGACTCGATGGCGCGACGGTTAACCAGGCGCAGATCCACCCGCTGGCAAAAGTCGGCCAAAGAGGTGAAGGGGCCCCCCGCCTGGCGGGCAGCCAGGATGTTTTGAATCGCCCCCTCACCCACATTCTTCACCGCCCCTAGACCAAACAAAATGCTGGATCCTTGGGGGGTAAAATCCAGCCCAGAGCGGTTGATATCGGGCGGTTGAATCTGGATCCCTATCGACAGACAATAGGTGATATAGCGCTGCACCTTATCTTGATCCCCTCCCACAGAAGAAAGCAGCGCCGCCATGTATTCTGTTGGATAATTGGCCTTGAGATAGGCTGTCTGGAAAGTAATCAGTCCATAGGCCGTAGAGTGGGATTTGTTGAAGCAATACTCGGCGAAAGCAACCATCTGGTCAAATAGTTCCGTGGCCACTTCCTTGGCCACACCTCGCTCCAAAGCTCCCCGGACGAATTGCTCTCGCTGTTGCTCCATCTCGGAAACTTTCTTTTTCCCCATCGCCCGCCGCAGCAGGTCGGCCTGGCCCAGGGTATAGCCGGCCATGTCCTGGGCAATGCGCATGATCTGTTCTTGGTAGAGAATGGCGCCGTAGGTATCTTGAAGGATTGGCTTGAGGAGATCGTGGGCATAGGTTACCGGCTTGCGGCCATGTTTGCGATCGATAAAGTCTGGGATCATGCCCGTATCCAATGGCCCCGGTCGGTAAAGAGCCAAGACCGAGGAAATGTCTTCTAAGTTGGAAGGCTTGAGCTCTCGCACCACCTGCTTCATCCCGGAAGATTCCAGTTGGAAGATCCCTTCCAGCTCTCCCTTTTCCAAAAGTTGGTAGGTTTTCTCGTCATCCAAGGGTAGGTTATCCAGGTCGATGGTGACCCCTCTGTGCTCTCGAATCAGCTCCACAGCCCGCTGGATCATCGTCAGGTTGCGCAGCCCCAAAAAGTCCATCTTCAGCAGGCCCAGAGACTCAATATCTTCCATCGAGTACTGGGTAATAATTTGGCCTTCGTTGTTGTATTGCAAGGGCACGATCTCATCCAAGGGATCCTTGGCGATGACCACGCCGGCAGCGTGAACCCCAAAGGTTTTGTTGGTGCCTTCCAACAGGCGGGCCAGCTCGATCCAGCGGTGAGTGGTTGGGTCTTTCTCGTATTTTTCTTTGAACTCTGGAGCCGGCGTGTTCTCGTCGATCATCTCCTCCAGTTTGGCAGGCTTACCCCGCGATACCGGGATCAGCTTTGCCATTTTGTCGGCTTCGGCATAGGGAATATCGAGCACCCGGGCAACATCTTTGAGAATAGCTTTGGAAGTCATGCGGTTAAAGGTGATGATTTGAGCCACTCGCTCTTGACCATACTTGCGGGTTACATAGTCGATCAGCTCTCCCCGCCGCTCGATGCAGAAATCGGTATCGATATCCGGCATCGATTGCCGTTCTGGGTTGAGAAAACGCTCGAAGAGCAACCCATATTTGACGGGGTCAATATTGGTAATTTGCAGGGCATAGGCCACCAGGGATCCGGCTGCCGAACCGCGGCCTGGGCCTACTGGGATCCCGTGCTCGCGGGCATAGCGAATGTAGTCCCAAACCACCAGGAAATAGCTGGAGAAGCCTTTTTGTTGGATGATGCTTAGTTCAAAGCGCAGGCGCTCCTGATAGTTTTCTGGAATCTGATCTGGATAGGCAACGCCGCAGCGTTTTGCCAAGCCCTGCCAGGCCAATTCGGTGAGATAGCTATCGGCAGAATGGCCCGGTGGAACCGGGTAGTCGGGCATGCGCATTTCCCCAAATAGGTCATAGCCCTCGATCTTTTCCAGCACCTTGAGGGTGTTGGCAATGGCTTCGTCGATCACCTCTTGCTCCAGGTGATCGCGGCAGAGGCGGCGCATTTCTTCTGGGCTTTTCAGGTATTCCGTCCCACTGTAGCGAAGGCGATCTTTCTCGGTGAGAGATTTGCCTGTTTGGATGCAGAGCAGGGCATCGTGGGCCTCCACATCCCAGCAGGAGATGAAGTGGCTATCATTGGTGAGGATGATCGGGATCCCCAATTCGCGAGCAATGCGCACCAATTGCACATTGACAAAGCGGTCTTCTCGATAGCCGTGATCCTGGATCTCAATGTAGTAATCATCTCCAAACTGTTCTTGATACCAGGCGGCAACCTGGCGGGCAATTTCTGGCCGCCCCTGCAAAATGGCCTGGGGCACTTCCCCAGCTCGACAGCCGCTGGTCACGATCAACCCCTCCTTGTATTGGGCCAAATACTCTTTGTTGATGCAGGGGCGAGCAAAGATCCCCTTGCCTTGAACGCCGTGGAGATGGGAAATGGTGGTTAGCTTCACCAAGTTTTTATAGCCCTGGGTGTTTTTGGCTAGAACCACTTGGTGATACTTGGGATACTTGCGGCTTTTGTCTCGAATATCGCCGTTGATCACATACATCTCGTTGCCAATAATCGGCTTGATCCCTTTGCTTTTACACAGTTTCACCAGCTCAATGGCCCCATACATGACGCCGTGATCGGTCAGGGCCAGTCCTGGCAAACCCATCGCCACCACCTGCTCAATCAAACGCGGCAATTGGCTAGCCCCGTCCAGAAGGCTGTACTCGCTGTGCAAGTGCAAGGGGACAAAAGACATGGCAACGCTATGGGTAGAGGGATCCCTTCAACCTTAACCCAGCGCCCCTTTTTCCAGTTGCTGCTAGCTGCCGCTACAGTAAAGTCAGGCCGACGTTTTCTCCCTTTGCTTGCATGGAGACTCCCCTTCGCCTCACCCAGTACTCCCACGGCGGCGGCTGCGGCTGCAAAATTGCCCCGGCGCTGCTGCAGCAGATTCTTAAGGAGCTGCCTCTTCTTTGGTCAGATCCGGCCCTGTTGGTGGGGGCTGAAACGAGCGACGATGCCGCCGTCTACCAACTCAACGACGAGCAGGCCCTGATCCTGACCACCGACTTTTTCATGCCCATCGTGGACGATCCGGTGGATTTTGGCCGCATTGCCGCAGCCAACGCCCTCTCTGACGTTTACGCAATGGGGGGTAGGCCCATTCTCGCCCTGGCCATTCTGGGCATGCCGGTCAACACCCTGCCCCTGTCGGCTATTCGGGAGATCATGGCCGGGGGAATCCAGGTCTGTCAGGAAGCCGGGATCCCTTTGGCCGGGGGGCACTCCATCGATTCGCCCGAGCCCATCTTCGGCTTGGTGGCGGCAGGCCTGGCCCACCCGCAGCACATCCGCCGCAACGCCACGGCTCAGCCCGACGACGATCTCATCCTAACCAAGCCGCTGGGGATCGGGGTGATGACCACCGCCCTAAAAAAGGGTCAGCTTAGCGCAGCGGGCTACGCCGAGGTTTTGCAGGTGATGACTCAGCTTAACCGCATCGGCCCACAACTGGCGCGGCGACCCCAGGTTCACGCCCTAACCGATGTAACGGGGTTTGGCCTCTTGGGACACTTGCTAGAGGTCTGCCGTGGCTCAGGGGTAAGCGCCGAGCTGGATTTGGCTGCTATTCCCTTTTTGCCCGAGGCCCTCTCCTTGGCGGAGGCGGGGATCTTCCCAGGTGCAGCCCGCCGCAACTGGCAAGGCTATGAAGGCGTAGAGGCCGACTCTCTACCGGAGTGGCAGCAGTTGCTCTTGGCGGATCCGCAAACCAGCGGCGGCTTACTGGTGGCGGTGGATCCCGCCTTCACGGCAGAGCTTTTGCAAGAGCTCCACAGCGCCGGCTACTCCTATGCCCGCCGCATTGGCCGCTGCCAGGCCGGCGAAGGGATCGCCATTCGGGTTGTCGGCGAGATCCAAACCCCCCGCCAGTAGCTTGGGGGAAGGCCACGTTTGGCCCTCTCCCCCCAATCTATGAAGATTTGGTCAAGCAGAGCTGCGAAAGTTGAAGATCTCATGTAAGGGGAAGGGGAGCTGAGATATCTTAAAGAGGTATGAACGAGCCCTCTCCCAACAGCCATAGCCTGGTTCAGTGGGTTGAGCCAGGTCAACTGATTCGCAGCCTCAGCAGCGGCCAATTGCTGATGGTGGATCCGCAGCGGCACAACGCCTTGATCATCTGCAAGACGTTTCATGCCGAGTTTGCCGGGCCAGGGGCTGCAGTGGGAGGGCCCTTGGATGTGGAGTCGAGCAGCGTGATCCCGATTGGGGATGTGGCTCTGTTGCATCCTCAGGGCTATCAAGAGCGGCAAAACGCCTATACCAAGCGGCTGCACTGGATGCGCTGGTTGCAGCAGATCACCGATAATCCTTTGCCGGCCCAGCGGGCGCGGATTTTGCTCTTTAGCTTGGAGGAGTTTTTCTCTGCGGAGTTGGTCAAGCAGTTGCCGGATGACATTTTGGCGCGGCTGGTGGGGGTGCTGCCGCAGACCATCGCCGCAGCTCGGATGGAAATGATGGCCCCCTGCAGCCCCAGCTATTCCCTGGCCGGCTAGGGGGATCCGTTCAAGATTGGACGGCGTGGGCAGTGTCTTCGAAATAACCCCAAAGCTTAGCTACACTAAAAGCCAACTTCGTTCTGGCAACTCGCCCAACCGGAACCCTGGCCTCATGCAGTGGTGGAAACGGCTGCGCCAAAATCGCTGGGCTCAAGTGGGAGCCTACATTCTCGTTTTTTTCTACGTCTGCGCCATTTTTGCCGAGTTTGTTGCCCCCTACAGCCCGCTGGAATCGCAGCCAGGGGGATCCCTTTTGCCCCCCACCGCCATTCACTTGTGGGATGAGTCGGGCGCTTGGCTGGGGCCCCACGTTTACCCCACCCGCCAGGGGCCGGTGGATCTGGAAACGGGCGAACGTCCGCTTTTGGTGGATAGCAGCCGTCCCGCCGGGATCCGCCTGTTTGTGGCCGGCACCCCTTACCGTTGGCTGGGGCTGATCCCCTGGGATCGACATTTGTTCGGCACCGTCCCCCTGCGGCCAGAGGAAGGGCTGCCGGTAGCGCGGCTGCACCTGCTGGGCACGGATGATCAGGGCCGCGACTACTTCAGCCGTCTGGTCTATGGCGGGCGCGTCAGCCTGTTTGTTGGCCTGGTGGGCATCGGCATCTCTTTTCCCATCGGCCTGCTGGTGGGGGCCATATCCGGCTACTTCGGCGGCTGGGTGGATACGCTGCTGATGCGGCTGACTGAGGTGTTGATGTCGATCCCAACCCTGTATTTGCTGGTGTCGCTGGCGGCGGTGTTGCAGGTGAACCCGCTGACCGGCGTGCCCTTCAGCAATGCCGAGCGCTTTTTGGTGATTGTGACCATCCTCTCTTTTGTGGGTTGGGCGGGCTTGGCCAGGGTCATTCGGGGCCAGGTGCTGTCCTTGCGGGAGCGAGACTTTGTGCAGGCGGCGCGGGTGGCCGGGGCCGGATCCCTGTATCTGCTGGTGCGGCATATTCTGCCTCAGACCACCACCTACGTGGTGATCTCGGCAACCTTGGCGGTGCCCGGCTACATCGTGGCGGAGTCGGTGCTGAGCTTGATCGGCCTGGGGATCCAACAGCCGGATGCGTCTTGGGGAAATATGCTGTCGCTGGCCACCAATGCTTCGGTAATCATTCTGCAGCCTTGGCTGGTGCTAGCTCCCACCCTGATGGTGGTGCTCACCTCTTTGTCTTTTAACTTGCTGGGGGATGGTCTGCGAGATGCCCTCGACCCGCGGGATCCATTTTGAGGAGAAGCTGCTTCCGAATTGTGACGGTTCAGGGGAGATGCGAGGGTCTGCCGTTCACCGCTTTCCGTCGGGATAGAGCCGATTTAGCCCCTTGCGAGCCTTAGCATAAACATCCAGGGTGGCATTCATTTTTAGGATCTGGCGGTAAACTTGCTCGGCCCGGGCGATTTCCCCCTCCTGCTCCAACTTCTCGGCCAGCTTGAGCAAACTTTGGGCCGAGGGATCCGCCAAAGAACCCTGCTCCTGCAGTTGCTGCAGCTCTTCCAGGCGCTCCTGCACCATTGGTCGCAACAGCCAGGAATCATCCAGATCCAACACCTCTCGGTAGTAGCGCTGGGCCTCTTTGAAGTTCTTCTGCTCGTCGTAGGCTTCCGCCAGTTGCAGAGCCAGCTCCGCCGTGGGCCGATCCTTAAACTGGCGATGCAGTTGGTTCAGCCGCCGCAGGAAGGGGGATCCCTGCTGCGGGTTTTGTAAATCCGGGGCGTGTTGAACCGGCAGATAGTTGCTCCTCTCCGCCGATTGTTGAGGGGAAGGGGCAGGCTCCGCGGCTTGAGATCGGAGGGGCGTTTGACGGCTGATGCTTTTGGGGTCAATGGGGGCGGGCTTGTAGACCCAAACCGGCTGATCCGGAGAGGATGCCGGTGGGGTTGGGTGTGGGATCGGCTGGGGCAAGGGAATGGTCTTGCGCTCCGGCGGTTCAGAAGGGGGTTGCTTCAGTTCTGCAAGGGTGCCGGGAGGTTTGGGGGCTTGGAATTGAATTGCTTTGGCAGTCTCCCTGCGTTCTTGGGCCAATTCTCGATAGAGGGCGGCCAATTGGGCATACCCCGCTTCTTCGTAGGCGGTGGCCAGCCAACGGGCATTCTCCGGGCTGGGATCCGCACGATAAGCCCGCCGCAGCAACTGCAAAGCAGTGCCATAATTGCGCTCTCGAATGGCTGCCTGCCCCAAACTGGCTGAGCTGACCCCGGTTGTATCGCTAGCCATGGTTCTCCGTTATGCCTTGCTGTGCAGCGATAATAAATCAGTTTTCCTTTTCCAAGCCAGCCACTCAGGGCAACCTTGGCAACTGGATCCCTTGGCCATAGCATACCCTTGTCGAGCCGAACGCTGACTGTTGGGAAAGACTTCTCTTCTTGTTGGGATCTGCTCGATAGACATCTTTAGCCGATGTTGATTTGAGATTGAGGCGTTGAGATCTGGATGTGAGGCGTACTTTCAAGCTAGCTTGTAGTCAAGACCCGAGCAGCGACAGGTTTCGGCGCAAACATGATTCAACAGTTTCGAGAGCGGTACCCTATGGGCAGTTTGCTTACCGATCTGTTGCGCGTAGAAGAAGGGATCTACATTGTCAAAGCCCAGGTGGTGGTGAACAACACGGTTCTGGGCAGTGGTATTGCCGGCTCCAACACAGTAGAAGAAGCGGAAGATGCTGCGCTGAAGCGCGCTTTAAACCACGCAGGATTCGGTCATTCCGCAACTTCCTTGAGCTTGGGTATGGATTCTGCTGCCGCCAGGCTGCCCTATTTACCAACTCCCGACTTGGCCTTGGCCAATGGGCGCACCCACTCTTCTCCTGCCCCTCAAGCCCCTGAGCCAACAGGGATCCCTGTCCGACAGCAGTCGCTCCCGGAGCTGCCCAACCTGAGGGAGCCAGAGGCCCAGGGGGAGGATTTGTCGGACATCATTGCTCAAACAGATGTCGAGATGCAGCGTATTGGCTGGGGCCGCAAGGAAGGACAAGAGTTCCTGGAGCGTCGCTTCCAGAAAAAATCTCGCCACCAACTGAATGAGGCCGAACTGCGGGAGTTCTTGCGCTATTTAAAACAGCAGCCGTCACGCCTCAACAGCGAGCCTCGTTTTTGATTTTCCCAGACTCCCTCACCCCCGGCCCCTCTCCCTCTGGGAGAGGGGAGTTAGACTTGACTTTGGAAAAATCCCTTGCCCAGAGGCGGGAGAGTAGATCAAACCGCTGGGCTCTGGAATAGCCACGGCTAGGGCGCACCCACAATTACAGTGGTGTCTTGCATTGTCTTCACGACGGTCTCGCCTCCTTCCGAGAGCACAACCCGTCGCTCTGGCACCGATACTCCGGCCACTTTGGCAGTTTGGTAGTTCTGCCCGGCCTGCACCACAGAAGGGATCACGCCTGGACCGGAAACCAGCGCAAAGGATTCACCGCCGATTTGGACAACCCCAGAAACTTGCACGCTGCGGGCAAAGGCCGCCGGGTCGGGAGTGGGCGTCGGGAGCGGGGTGGCCACTGCTACGGGCACTTCGCCACCATTGCCGGGCGGCGGCAGTTCCGGAGGCGGAGGTAGAGGTGGCAGATCAAGGGTCGGCTCAGGAGCACGCACGTTCTGGGGCACAAAGGGATCCGCCCGTCCGGCTCCACTTAAGGCCCGCTGGGTTTCCTGCTCCCGATCCACCGGTGGGATCAGGCTAGAGGCAGCTTGGGTGGTTTGCAGAAGAGAAGGCACCGGCGGCGGTTGGTCAGGAGCGGTCTGGCCAAAACCGTCGGGCAGGTTTGCCGTTTGTTGCCGGGCAAGAGCTTGCATCTGGCTGGCTCCCCGCGCCAGAGTAGCGTTCATATCCTGTTCCCAACGGCCTGAGGCGTTGAGCCGCATAACTACAGGGCTGCTGCCGCCGCGCGACTCCACCCAGATCTCGGCTGCTGTGTCGCTCAGCCGACGGGAGCGGAGGATGCGGGATCCCGGCGGCAAAAGCGGCTGCAGCGCCAGCTCCGCTTCGGGAACCGCTTGTTCGTTGGCCAAAGCAGAAGATAAACGAGGGGACAAGCACAACATGCCCCCTGCCGACAACAGGAGGATCCCAAGTGAGAGCAGTTGGCGACCAGGCGAAGATTTCAGCATAGAGACCACCGGCAGAGAGCCTCGCATCACCAAAATAGCCAAAATCTTGGGGATGGGGCTCCATCGAGCTGCTTTTTTCGGCAACAATGCTAGGATTTCCCAATCAAAGCCTCAGCCCCTGTCGATAGGGATCCCGACCTCAAAGCCGGCCCCTGTCCGAGCGCAGCCCAATTTGCCATAATGAAGAGAGACTGTAAACATTTGTTAAGGCCATGACTGTCTCTGCTCTGGATCCTGTCAACCCCGCTCGTCTGGAGGAAATCGCCCAACGCTTGCGCAGCCAACGCCCTGCGGATCGCATGGTGGCCTTGGCCCAGTTGCGGGATGTGCCAGCGGAGCAGGCGGTGCCGCTGATTTTGCAGGTCATCGACGACGAAAACCTGCAGGTGCGCTCTTTTGCCGTCTTTGCCCTGGGGATCAAGCAGACGGACGCCTGTCTGCCCAAGCTGCTGGAGATCCTCACCCAAGACCCGGACTACGGCATTCGCGCCGATGCGGCAGGCGCCCTGGGCTACTTGGAAGATCCGCGGGCTTTCGAGGCCCTGGTGCGCGCTTTTTATGAAGATGTGGAGTGGCTGGTGCGCTTCAGCGCCGCCGTGGCCCTGGGCAACCTGAAGGATCCACGGGCCTATGAGGTGCTGCTGCGGGCGTTGGAGGGGCCGGAAGTGTTGCTGCAGCAGGCGGCCATTGCAGCTCTGGGAGAACTGGGGGATCTGCGGGCTTTGGATCACATCCTGCGGTTTGCCCAGTCGGAAGATTGGCTGGTGCGGCAGCGGCTGGCCCAGGCCTTGGGAAATCTGCCCTCGCCCAAGAGTGTTTCTGCCCTCAACTATCTGGCCAGGGATCCCCACGATAGCGTTGCCGCGGCCGCTTTGGATTCGCTGCGGCGGCTGCGCCAAAGGGGCTTCCCAGAACCCACGCCTGAGGCGGGATCCCGGCCAGCCGATTCGGAAGCAAGCTAAGCTGGAAATCCGGGTTTGGCCTGGTGTAGGGAGGCGAGGATTTGCCGACCCTTGTTGTTTCCTGATCCCCTGCTGCGATGGTTACCAGCCCCCACCCTCTAGTTGCTCCGGAGATAGCCGGATCCCCCTCTCGGCCCCGCATTGTGGCGGCCCTTTCTGGGGGGGTAGACAGCTCCACGGTGGCGGCCCTTCTCCACGAACAGGGCTATGCCGTGGAGGGAGTGACTCTCTGGCTGATGCGGGGGAAAGGCCAGTGCTGCACCGACGGCCTGGTGGATGCTGCTGCCATCTGTGAGCAATTGGGGATCCCCCACCATGTGGTGGATAGTCGTGAGCTGTTTCAGGCCGCCATTGTTGATTACCTGGTGGCCGGCTATGGGGAGGGGATCACACCGCTGCCCTGCTCCCAATGCAACAAGCTGGTGAAGTTCGGCCCCCTGCTGGCCTATGCCCGCGAGACGCTGGGCATCTCTCAGATCGCCACCGGCCACTACGCGCGGGTGCGTTTTGAGGCCGAGCTGGGGCGCTATCAACTGCTGCGGGCGGTGGATCGGCAGAAGGATCAGTCCTATTTTCTCTACGACCTCAGCCAGGAGCACCTGGCCCACAGTCTCTTCCCCTTGGGCGAGTACACCAAGGCCCAGACCCGTCAGATTGCCGCGCGCTACGGCTTGGTTACGGCAAACAAGCCCGAAAGCCAGGATCTGTGCTTGATCGAGACCTATGGCTCGATGCGCAACTTTTTGGATCAGCACCTGGGTCAAAGGCCGGGGGAAATTGTCGATACCCAGGGGCGAGTCCTGGGATATCACGAAGGTATCCACCACTACACCGTCGGCCAGCGCAAGGGGCTGGGGATTGCCTCTTCCCGTCCGCTCTATGTGGTGCGCATCGATGCGGCCATGAACCGCGTGGTAGTGGGAGAGCGGGAAGAAGCCACCCAAGCTGAGGCGTGGGTGCGGCGGGTGAACTGGGTCTCGATCCCTGCGCCGGCAGAACCCTTGGCCGTGGAAGTGCAGGTGCGCTACCGTACCCCACCGGTGCCGGCTATGGTGATCCCAGAATCGCCGGAGCGGGTGAAGCTACAGTTTGCCGAGCCGCAATTTGGCGTCACCCCTGGCCAAGCCGCTGTCTGGTACCACGGGGATCTCCTGCTGGGAGGTGGCATCCTGGAGCGCCCTTCTCCCTAACTAGAGATTCGGCAGAGCTCTCTGGCATTACTCCCCTCTCCCCCTGGGAGAGGGGCTGGGGGTGAGGGCTGACTTCCCCCTGGGAGAGGGGCCGGGGGTGGTCGCGTGAGCGGCGCGGAGCGCTTGGGCTGACTTCCCCTGGGAGAGGGGCCGGGGGTGAGGGCTCCCCTTTTTTGCCATCCGAGACAAACGCCGCAATCAGGAGGCCGCTTGCCCCTTCAAGTGCTGCAGGGATCGGAACAGGAGCACGATATAGGTCCAGGCAAGTGGCGTAACTGCTACCCCCCCGACCACCCCAGGCACCAACCCAAGCACAGTCCCATCAAAGCCGAGGATCGAACCTAAGACTCCTGCAAAAACAACAAAGACAAAAAAGACAACAGCCAAAATCAAACCTGGAACCACAAGAGCCCAAAACACGCCCCACCAGCGGCCCTTGACAAGGTTCCAACTGTAGCGCAGCCCTTCTGTAGCTCCTCGATTTTCCAAGGCAATGGCACAAGGGGTAAAAACCAGCCTGACTCCCACGTAAATGCCAGGAAGGATCAAAAGGAGGGAGGCAAGGAAAGAGAGGAGTCCTACTAAGATGCTGCCGAAAACCAGAGGCACTGCCTTCGAAAGGGCCCGGTCGAGGCTGTTGCCCAGCAGGGGAGCTTGCCGCTTCAGGTGCTGATCCACCAGCCAAAAGGCTGCGCCAGCCAGGATGGGAGCAACAATTAGGCTGTAGGCCAAATTGAGGATCCCCCCAAAAAGTGGGATCAGCTCTGCGACGATGGGAATGA
>NZ_JANSJN010000001.1:23907-29439 GCF_047462555.1 Synechococcus sp. B60.1 | reverse complement strand
GCAGGGATCTCCTCGCCCTTGGCGGTGCGGATCCCGCGCACTTTTCCCTCTTCCACCAGGATGCGCTCCACCGAGGTTTGGTAGCGGATCTGCTCTGGGGCAAGGTGGCCGGCCAGTTGGCGGACAATCTCTCCCATGCCCAGCGCCGGGGTGACGATGGCTCCTTCGGCCATCATCTTGAAATAAAAGGCAAAGAGGCGGGCGCTGCTGGCCAGATCCGGATCCAAAAGAATGCCGCGGAAAAAAGGGTAGAAGAAGTGCTGGCAGATCTTTTGGGAAAATCCGTACTCCTCCAGGAACTCTCGCACTGAGCGGTCAGATCCCCCCAGTCCTTCCTGGAAAACCTGTTCTGGGGTGCGCCGCGCCAGCTCCGCCCGCAACTGCAGCACCTTGAGCTTGTCGCCAAAGCTGGCCAAGGGGTTGAAGAGGGAAGGGACAATGCTGGTCGGATCCCGCAGGGGATCCCCCAACAGCCAGCAGCGACCGGGTTGGGCCAGCATCGCTCCCGGACGGTAGGGGCGGGGGTTAAGCTTGCTCAGATCCAGATGCCGCCGCACTTGGGGATAGGCGGTAAACAGCACCTGAAAGCCGCGATCCAAACGGAAGCCCTCCACCGCGTCGGTGCGCACCCGCCCGCCGGGGCCGTCGCTTTTTTCCAGGACTAGGACATCGCTCCAACCCGCCTGGCTCAGCACCTTGGCGCAGGTTAAGCCGGCCAGCCCTGCCCCGATAATGACCACTCTGCCCATGCTGCTGGGATCCCTTCTCCGTGGAGTATTTTACCTGGCTCGATTCCTCAAGGCTGAGTCCCCTTCTGAGGCAGGATGTTCTGGCCCCCAGATGCGAATGGCGCCATCGGCACCGCCGCTGAGAAGGGTTTGCCCGTTGGGGCCAAACAGCAGAGCACTCACCATCCCAGTCTGGCCGCCCAGGGTGCGCAACTCTTTGCCGCTGCCCAGATCCCAGAGTTTGATCTGCTGGGCGCGGTGATCGGTGCCGCTGGCCAGCAGGCGGCCATCGGGGCTGAGGGCAAGGGTCGCCAAGCCAGACAAGGGCTGGGCCAGAGTGCGCTCGAGGGATCCCGTGCCCACGTTCCAGATCCAGATGCCGGAAGCGCTGGCGGCGAGCAAGTGGCGGCCATCGGGGCTGAGGAGCACCTGCTCGATGGGGTAGTCGGCCTCCAGGGTTTTCAACAAAGCCCCGCTGCCGGGATCCCAAAGATGAACGGTGGGATCCCCGTTGGCGGCCACCAGGATCCAGGGCGGGCTCCTTTTTTCCGCCACCCCAGAGGGAGCGAAGGCCACCGCCGTAATGCCTGACCCCTGGGTAACCGGGTGGGCGGCGCTGTCGATGGTGCGCACCAACTGGCCATCCTCAGCTTGCCAAAGGCGAATGGTACGGTCGGCGCTGCCGCTGGCAATCCAACGGCCATCGGGGCTGATGGCGACGCTGTTGATCAGCTCGGTGTGGCCCTGCAACTGCAGCCGTGGCACCCCATCCCCCAGGGTGGCCAAATCCCAAACCCGCACCGTCTTGTCGGCCCCCCCACTCACCAAAAAGGTACCATCGGGGCTGATGGCCAGCGTCTCAATCGAGCCTTCGTGGCCTGCCCAGCTCTGCAGCAGTTGGCTGGCCTGGGGATCCCAAAAGCGGATGACACCGTCGTCTCCCCCGGCAACCAGGAGATCTCCATCCGGGCTGATGGCCAGAGCGGTGATAGCGGCGGGGCCTTCCAGTGTGGCCTTGAGCTGCAAGGACTTGGCCCAGTCAGCTAGGTTGAGGGCAGGGCTGGAAGAGGATAGGGATCCAGTCCTGGAGGGATTGGGCGGCTGCTCTGGGGAGCTGAAGCTTTTGAGCCCAGCGGATCCCAAATTTGCCCTCGTTCCCGCGGGCGGGACAGAGTCCCTGGGCATAATTGCCTTCTCTCCCCACAGGCTGAGGTTGGCCGCCAGTTGCCAGGCAGCAGCTCCGAGTAGCACCAGCAAAGCCGCCAGACTACTCCCCGCCCAAAGTGGTGGGATCCAGAAACGCGCCCGCAGTGATACCGAGGAACGCGGCGGCGTAGTCGGCTCCTGTAAGGGAGCGGCGGCAACAGGGTCGGGCAGGATCTCAGCGCCGGGAGAGACGCCCTCTGCCAGAGGCAAAGCCTGGAGAGCGGCCAAAGCTGCCGCTGCCGAAGCAAAGCGCTGCCGCGGGTCACAACCCACCAGGCAGTCCAAAAAAGCGGCAAAAGGAGCGCTGGTAGGAGCCAGATCGTGCCAGCGCAGCTCCCCCGTCAACGGGTCGCGAAACAGCTTGTGGGGCGGGATCCCTGAGAGGGCCTGTATGGCGATGAGCCCAAGTGCCTCCAGATCGCTGTCGGCAGCCTCGGGCCCAGAGTTGCAGCAGCCCAAGCCCAACACCACCCAGCGGCCATCCGCCCGGCGACAGATCAGGTGAGAGGGCTCTAGGTTGCAGCAGTTTACCCCCTCACTGTGTAGCAAGGCCAAGGTTTGCAGCACATCTTGCAAAAAGGCCCGCACCTCCGCCTCTGACCAGAGCTGCCCTTGCTCCGTGGCCTGGCGCAAGGCTTGCTCCAGGGTAGGCCCCTCGATCCACTCTTCTACCCAGTAAAAGCCCCCCTCCTCCTCAAAATAGGCCAGCAGGCGCGGGAGAGTGTCATGGGATCCCAGGCGTTCCCGCAGCGCCATTGCCTGTTGAAATTGCTGCCGGGTGGCAGAGGGCTCTTCCTCCTTGGGAGAGCGAGGTTGCCAACGCCTGATCACCACCCAGATCTGTTCGGGGCGATGGCCATCTTGGGCCAGGTAGGTTTGCCCGCTGGATCCCAGTTCTTCTAGGATCTGATAGCGGCCAGCCAAGGTTTGCCCTACCATAAGGACTCCGGTCGCTCCAGGCAGATGTGGCTCACCAGTGGCCTATCCTCAGCCAGGCTACCAATCTTTGCTTCTGACCCATAATGCCACAGTAAGAAAACGGGGTCTAAGGCAACCCCCTCGGCAAGAGATAAGGTCTCTGGCTACTCGAGGCGCAAGAGATGGAGGTAACCTCCCTCGGGAAAAAGGAGATCTAGATCAGGCGCGAGGAGCTGGGGCTCGATCCTCTCCCCAATTGGCGGCCCGCCCAAGGAAAATCCTCTACACTAAATAGAACCAGTACAGGCAAAACCGCGTCCATTCTATTGTTTGCCGGTCTGTTCTCCAGGCTGGCCTCCTTGGCACCTTATGTCTTCTGTCAACCCGGCCTTGCCCATTCAGTGGATCGATGCGGATTCGGGAGAGGTGGTGGAGGAATGTCCCTGGGAGAGCAGCCCCCATCCGGGTACCTACGTTCAACTGGCGGAGCAGCACTATTTGGTTTTGGAAAAGCGCCATTCCTATCAACTGCGGCAGGGCAAATATCACCTGTGCAGTATCCGCGCTCTCATTCGCCCGGTGAGCCCACCCCCTGAGGCCGGCCACTTTCTGGGGGATCCCTCCTGTCGGTTCAATGCCCGCTCGCCCCTGTTGCGCTGCGCCGTTAACCCCAACGGACCCTGCCAAG
Organism: Synechococcus sp. B60.1; assembly: GCF_047462555.1. Lineage (NCBI taxonomy): Bacteria > Bacillati > Cyanobacteriota > Cyanophyceae > Synechococcales > Synechococcaceae > Synechococcus > Synechococcus sp. B60.1. The sequence goes on along the minus strand of NZ_JANSJN010000001.1, from coordinate 25,899 downwards.
GCTGCCCCCACTACGAGCCGGCCCAGCGGCGCTAGCCCTCCAGGTCCAGCGCCAGCACCTCGGTCAGGGCGCGGCTGGTTTTCTCCCGGAACTCGGCTACGCTTACCCGTCCCAGCAAATACACCGCCAGCAGCATCACCGCCGCCTCCACCCCGAAGACGGTGGCGTAGGAGAGGACGGGGGAAGAGGGAAAGAGAATCCGCCCCAGATCCAGCAAGGCGCCACCAATGAGGGTAGAGAGCGCCTGCGACATGGCCTGGGCTAGGCCCCAGGCTCCAATGAAGGTGCCGGCGGTTTCTGCTGCCGTCAAGTCCAACATTAGGCTAATGGCGCCGTTGGTGGTGATCCCGGAAGCCAGGCCAAACAGGATCATGCACAGTTGCAACATCGCTGGCTCGCCCGTAAACCCTGCCAAAATGGTCAACCCAAAGGAGATCGCCACCAGCAGGCAGCCCAGCCGAGCCGTTGGCTGCTTGCCCAGCCTGGGCACGATCAGAAATCCGGTCACCACAATTCCCGCTAGAACGCCCAGGCTCCAGAAGGCGTTGAGCTGGGTACTTTGGGATACGGTCATGCCGAACACCTCGCCGCCATAGGGCTCCAGAACCGGCTGCTGGATAAACAGGCCCATGGTCATCAGAACCAAAAAGCCAAAGAAGATCAGGGTTTGGCGGCTGGCGGTGAGCACCTTGAGGGCCGTGCCCAGGGTGATCTGGTCTTCCCGCCCGGCCAAGGTGGAACGGGATCCATAGCGGGAATAGCGTTCTTCCACCCCCCAGGTGGCGATCACCCCCAGCAGGATCACCACAGCAGGAATAACAATGAAGAGGCGGTTGATCGTGCTCTGCAAGTTCTCGGGATCCAGGCCGCGCAGCAGCACTGCCGAGCCAATTGCCCCGCCGGCAATGCCCACCATCAGCATCGACCAGACGATCCCCACCAACTGGGAGCGGTTGTGCTCATCGGAAACATCCACCAGCAGCGCCGCAAAGGGCGTGGAGCAGGCGCTCAGACAAAGCCCATAAAGAGCAAACATCAAGGCGGCGAGAGCAATCCAACCGTAGGTGGCCAGCGACCAACCGCTACTGGCAAAGCTCTGCCCCAAACCCCACACCACCTGCACGGCCAAGAAGATGCACAGGGCAAACAGCACCGAGCCCAGGCGCACATAGCCGCTGCGGTGCGTCCCAAACAAAGGCTTGGCATCGGAAAGCTGCCCAAACCAGACGCGGGCCGGGGAAACCAACTGGTGCATGGCCAGGGATCCCCCCACCACCGTGGCCGGGATGGCCAAGAGCTCCGGGTCAATCATGACTCGATTGAGCACTCCCAGGGTCAGCAGCGACATCATCCCCAGCCCCATCTGAAATAAGCCTAGGCGAAACATGACGGGCAAAGGCAAGGGGGGCGCCGAAGGCTGAGACTCTGAAGAAATGGCCGTGGCCGCAGACACGTTGACCTCAGGATCCCGTTGAATATTGGCCATGACCTGTGATGATTCATGCAAAAGCCCTACAGCTTTTTATGGTAGCCCAGGTAGCTGGGGATCCCGGCAAAGGGATGGGGTTGCCAAAAGCGAAACTGCCGCGCCGGCTCTCCGTAACCGGGTTATGGTCAGGGCATCGTTAAAGAAGGGAGCCTACTATATTGAAGGAAGCCCACATCCCCACCTTTTGGCTGCTGAGTTCGCTAAGCTGGATGAGCATTTCCCCGGCTGCTCTGCCGCTGATGTCCACTGCTTAGGCAAACCCTATGGATTTTCCGACGAGCCAGGATCCTTCCTCATCGCTGCCGCAATGGGCAGAGTACTTCGCTTATAGGCAGGTAATCGACCGGACAATCGCCATGACTAGGGATCCGCGGGCGTGATCCCTGGCAGCCCACTACGGGCTGGATATCGTTGAGCTCACCTGGGAAGATACCGGACGCCACAAGGGGTCTGCCCTCGGCCCCAACATCAGCGCCTTTTCTTCAACCAAAACGGTGAACGGG
>NZ_JANSJN010000001.1:6584-23807 GCF_047462555.1 Synechococcus sp. B60.1 | reverse complement strand
ATCCAGTTCTACAAAGCCACCGACAACGGCGTGGTCTCCGCCGAGGATATGGCCCAAATTCACCGCCAGATTGCCCGCGTCTATCGAGAGGCCGACTATGTGGGCAGCCTGGTAATCCAGCCAGATACGGGCCGCCCGACCGAGTACGACCGCGACGCCGAAACCGAGCGCCCCTTTCCCTTTCCTTGGTTTCCTTGGTGGCTGCGACGCTAGCCTGTTGCCGCTGGTTTTGGCGGGGGCAAGCGGCAAAATCTTTCCGCGCCGGGGTTTCTCTACTACACTGACAACTGACCTGGTGCCAAGCGAAACGAGCCTTCGGGCCGCGGCGCTCGGCAGTTGCGGCCCTTGCACAGACAACAAACCCAATCTCGATCTTGTTTGAGACCGAGAAGCAAATCCATAGACAACTTTCGCTCAAGTCGGCGAAGAATTTCCCCGGCAACCTTATGGCTGACGCAGTTCCAGTTCGTCGCTACGACCTGTTTGTGCAAGCCTCGCGGCTGCTGCAGCGCTATCGGCAGTTGACGCCGGAACTGCGTCCGGTGGGAGTGGAGGTGGCGCTGGCCATCCAGTACCATCGCGCCCAGGCTGGCTCGGGATCCCTTCTGCCGGCGGTGGGCTCCCCCCATGGCCTGCCTCTGCAGCAGGTGGCCCAGCGCATTTGCGATCCCTTCTACAGCAAAGTCCACCCCCTGCTGCCCACCCTGCCGGAGACGGGGGAGCCCTTGGTGTGGCCCTTGTTCAACCAAGGGGAAAATGGCCTTGTCCAGCCCCTGGCGCCAAGCAAAGTGGGCGGCAAACTAGCAGAACGGCGCTGGCTCAAAGCTTGTAACAGCCAGGAGGGCATTGGTTGTCATGCCCTGGCAGCCCATCTGTGGCAGGACGAGCGTTTTCTGGCCGAAGACCGGGATCTGTGTCCCTTTCGCCTCTACGACGGGCGCTACCCCTTGAGCGTGGATCAAGGGCGGCAAACCTGCGGCTTCGACGATCACCCTTGTGGCTGGCAACCGGGGCATCCCAAAATGCTGCAGGTGGTGGGCAAGGGCAAGCAAGCGGAGATTTTGCTCCCCCACTGGACCGAGGACATGTGGGCCATGCTCATCCCGCCCCATCGCCCCCTGCCCATCTATCCTCTGCTGGTGATGCTCTACTTTGGCCAGGAGACTCTGCAGAAGGGGCGGAGCAGCCTTTCGGTGGAGCAGTTTCGTCTGGATTTTCAGTTCAGCCACTCTCAACTCAAGCTGTTGTTCGACACCCACCCTGAGCACCCTCTCAATCGCCATCTGCTCGCTTTGGCAGCGCAACCAGAGGTGGAGTGGGGATCCGCCGAGCTGTTGCCCCAGATGCCGCCCCTTCTCCATCAACCTGCCGGGGGTAAGGTGGTCTTGGATCCGGATGAGCCACCCCAGTTTCGCAGCAGTGGGATCCCTTCCTGTGCGGGGACAGACCCGCTGATGGCAGAGCGTCGCCGTCGGCGTCAGTTGGAGCGCAGCGAGCGCCACAACGAGATCTTGCACCACTTTCGCCGCTGGTTCCGCCTGGCCGGCCTGGAGGTGCGGGAAGACCAGCACACGTTTGACTTCCTGGCGGTGGCAGATGGAAACCTGCTTTTGGCCGAGGTGAAATTGCTACACCACAAAGATGCGGCAGAGGCGCTGCAGGAGGTGGTGGGGCAATTATTCTATTACGAGCGCTTTGCCCTCACCCCCTGGATCGAACAGGGCTTCTCCGTCCAGAAGGCGGCCGTTTTCGATGGCCCGCCCCCGGATCCCTACATTCGATTTCTGGAAGACCTGGGCATTGCCACCTACTGGATCAACGAACAGCAGATGATCGACGGGCCGGAAAGCTCGCTGCGTCTGCTGCGCCAGATGGAAGTGCGGGTACGGCCGGATCCTGAGTTGGGAGATTAGCCTTTTTTTCGGCTCTAGCCTGACGGTCATTAGAGTCGTTTCAAGTAGCAATTCAAATAGCAATGAAATGTTTCTCTACGTCGTTATTTGGTACGCAACGCTGTCGCAAACGTGCCGGCAGCGCGGAGTGCGATCCCTAACTCCCCTCTCCCTTTGGGAGAGGGGCCGGGGGTGAGGAACAACAGCAGGGATCAAGGGCTTGGGGAGGAGATCCCAACCTGAGCGCAAACCTGGCCCTGCCGATCGAACAGGGTTACCTGCACCGGCAGGGATCGAGCAGCATACTTTTGCACATAGGCTGTCGCCCGCTGGCGGATTTGCCGAGTCAACTCCTGCAGCACCGGCTCTGCCCAGCCCAGCTCCTTCAGATACTGCACCGCTGCCTCCACCGTCCTTAGCTCTAGCACCCGCCGCGCCTGTTCGGCTGTTCCCCCGCAGCGGATGAGGGCTGCCACCAAGATTTCCAGGCGGGCATCGGCCACATGGCTGGAAGTGGTGAAGATGCCCCCCGCCAGCTTGATCAGCTTGCCGTGGTAGCCGATCAAATGAACCGACTCCGCCCCCCGCAACCCTGCTTCCACCAGCAGCGGCCCGATCCAATTGGCCACCAGTAGAATCTCTTCCGCCGGGATCCCTTGTCGCAGCGCCACCTGCTGCCCATGGCTGCCCACGCAAAAGGCCAGATGCCTGTGCTTTTCCAACTTCTGCTGCAATTCGCAGCGGGCCCGCTTCAGGCTCTCGGCACCGGCAGAAGGCTCCACCTCCGCCCGCGTTCCCAAGAGAGCCAGTCCTTCCAGCACCCCAAACGCCGCATTGGAAGTCCGCTCCGCCAAGAGTTTTCCCTCCGGCAAGATGATGCGCACCCGCAGCCGATAACCCTCTGGGATCCCAGACAAAAGGTTGATCTCAAACAGGCGCCGGGCGTAGGCATAGATGGCCGGGCTGCCGTCAGCGTGTCGTCCTAGCCCCTCCCCCGCTTCCAGGAGCAAAGGGAGAGCGGTGGGATCCCGTTCCTCCAAACTCACCCAGGCCCAGACCGGTGTGTTGCGGGTGAGATCCAGGTGAGGGCCGGGATCCGAGCGGGTAATGGCCAGAGCCGTGTTCTCCGACAAAGCCGCCACCTGCTCCACCGGGATCCTGACCCAGCCGGCAGCAGATCCCGTCTCAGGCTCCACCTGCACCGCAATGACAGGATGAGCGCCGTTCTGCTCCAAAGCGATCCCGATGAGACGGTGGAAAGCAGCCTTAGCAGCAGCCACCGCAAACACGGGCAAGGTATAGCCCTGTTGGGGAGAGGGGAGAACCGCATCCTGCATTTTTTGCCTGGAAATAGAGAGGAACCTGCTCTGGAAAAAACTTTGGAGAGAGCCTGTCTCAATTGTGGCCAACGCCAACCCGCAGGACTGGCTTGCTAGGGCAAACTCCTGAAGCCGACGTTTAGTTCTCCAACTGCGTAATCGTTAAATGATCTGGGGGAAGAAGGGGAGGAGCGAGAACTTATCTCTTTCAATAAAAGTAAAGAGTCAGAACCGGGGCAGCTATGAGCGAAGCAGTGCAGCACTATTTTGAGCGTCTGGAGTTGCAAATTCAGGAGCTGAAAGCTGCCATCGAGCGGATGCCGGAGCAGGTGGCGGCTGCTCTTCTGGCAAAGCAGGAGGCTAAAAAAAATGTCCCCGCCCCCTCCCGTTACAGCGTTCTCACCTCAGACTTGGTGGAAGATGGGAGCCACAACTTTTTGCTGGATGATGAACCCACTGGGGTAAGCAGCCGCAGCATGGGACACGAGCTTGCCCCAGAAGCCCAAATCCAGCGCCTGAGCGCCCAGCTAACCGCTGCCTACAACCGCATTGCCGCCCTAGAAGAACAGCTCTTGGCGCAGCGCCTGCGGCAATGACCTAGCGAGGCTGCGGTGAAGGGGTGGCAAGTATGCTGTTTTTGCGCTGCACATCTTGCATCTGGAAGCCGTGCTTGCGCAGCTCCTGATCCAACAGCAGCTCGTTCTCCACGTGATCCACAAACAGCACACCGTTGAGGTGATCGATTTCGTGTTGGATAACCCGCGCCAGCAGGTCGTCGGCTTGGAGGGTGCGGGGCCGCCCGGTTTCGTCCTTAAATGAAACCACCACCCCCTGCGCACGCATGACCTCGCAGAAGACGCCCGGAATGCTAAGGCAGCCTTCCTGGCCAGCTACTACTTCGCCCAGGTACTCGCGGATCTCCGGGTTGATCAGCACCAGCGGTGGCACCTCTGGCTTATCGGGATAGAGATCCACCACAATCAAGCGCTTAGGAATGCCCACCTGAGGAGCTGCCAGGCCGATGCCATCGGCACTGTACATAGTCTGCAGCATGTCTCGCGCCAACTGGCGGATCTCGTCGTTGACCTGGCTGACGCGCTTAGCCGGCTGCCGCAGCACCTTGTCACCCATCCGATGGATGCGCAGAGGCGGGTTTTTCAGTTTGGCTTTGGGGACAGAAAGGGTGGCCACCATCCGGCAGGTCTCTCAGAATAAACAGCAGAAGACGTCCAGTCTAGACCTCCATTCTACATTCAGGTTCGTTTGCCATGACTACGACTCGGAGCTGCCGTCCTCAGCCTCTGGGGATCCTTGTTGGTCAATGGCTTGTTTGAAGCCCAGAGCCACCAGAATGTTGGAGAGGGTGAGAAAAGCCTCTGCCGCCCCATGCAAGGGATCCACATTGGCTAGGGAAGTGCCGTAATGGAGTTGGGCATACAACCCTGCCGGGATGCTAACGGCCACAAACAGTAGCAGCAGCCAAAACCCAATCAGGGCCAGGCGCGGGATCCGGCGCAGCCGCGACAGGAAAAACAAGAAGACCAAATAGGGGAAGAGAGAGAGGGCAAACAAACTGTCCATTGCCTAGCTTGGATCCCTCCTCCCAAGGGACTTTTCCGCCTGCTCCGCCCGCCAAATGCGGTAGGCAGCCCAGGCTAGAGTGCAATTGCCCAGAAGCGTCAAGCTCGCCTGGACAGTGACCACCCAGTTGAGAGCGGGATCGTTGTCAAACCAGTGCCAGGTAATGGCACACATTGCCCCCAGTAGGGCAGGCAACATCGCCCAGCTCAAGCCGCGCCACTCTGGCCGGCCTATTCGCTCCCCAAACTGCCACACGCAAACAATGGCCGCCAGCCATTCCAAGACGCTGGCAATATGAATCCACCAGGTGGGAAGCGAAAGGACATGCATTAGACGCTGAGGGAATGACGCAGCAACTGGCGGTAGGTGGCCTCCTGTAACAGCATTTGCTTGTGCAGTTTGACCAGGATGTCCTTGGCCTGCTCAGGGCTCATGCGAGCTACCAGCGTCTCGAAAGCCCGCTGGCGAAATTCTTGCTCCAGAGAGAGACCTAGCGTTTCATCCATTATCGTCACCTTGAGACTCTTAGGGTAGGAGGGAGTCTCGCGCTAGGATATCCCAGCGCTGCTCCCGACAAGCACTGCAAGCAGGACAATACATATCTTAATAACCTAGTTTAACAAGTTGCAACAAAATGGCAAGTGCCTCCGGATCCTGGTCCGGCCAGGGCTGGAGGGGAAACTCAACAAAGGAGCGGGAAAAGTACACTCCCGCAAAGTTTGATAAAAGCACATTTTGGACAGGGAAGTGCGAAGATTTTTGAGCGGCGATCCCTTTACATCCTGTCATGTTGGGCGATTAGGCGGGGCCTCATGATAAAAGTGAAGTACCTTGAGCCTTGGTTGCCGCTCTTTCCGATTTGCGCCTTGCTTTGCTTGAATTGCCATGACCATTTTTGTGGGAAACCTAAACTATAAAGCCTCAACGGAAGAGCTAGCGGCTTTCTTCCAGCAGAGGTGGAACGTTAAGTCAGTTACAATTCCGATAGACCGAGAAACCGGCCAGACACGGGGCTTCGCGTTCGTGGATTTGGCCACGGAGGCCGAGGAAGAGGAGGCCATCGACGTCGCCAACGGCCAGGAATTTATGGGCCGACCTTTGCGTTTGGATCGAGCCAGGCCGCGCCGACAGGCTTAGCTTCAGCGGGAATTCCTCATCTGACTCCGAGGGAGGTGCCAATCCAAAAGTTGGCAACGCAGGCAATGGCGGGCAGGAGTGAGGGCAACGGCTGGAAGGGCTTTAAGGCTGTTTGAGATGGTAAAGCTGCTGCATCTTTCCGATATTCATTTGGGCAGTGGCTTGGCCTACGGCTCCATCAACCCGGCTACGGGGCTGAACACGCGTTTGGAGGATTTTGTCACTTCTTTGCGCCTGTGCATTGATCGTGCCCTCGATCGGGCTGTGGATCTGGTGCTGTTTGGGGGCGATGCCTTTCCCGATGCGACGCCGCCGCCTCTGCACCAAGAGCTCTTTGCCCAACAATTTCGCCGCCTGGCCGATGCCGGGATCCCGACCGTTCTGCTGGTGGGCAACCACGACCAGTACGGGCAGGGGCAAGAAGGCAACAGCTTGGCCATCTACCGCGCTCTGGGAGTGGCAGGATTTGTTGTGGGGGATCGGCTGCAGACCCATTGGATTGAAACTCGCAGCGGCCCGGTGCAGGTGACCACCTTGCCTTGGCTGAACCGCTCCACCCTGCTTGCCCGCCAGGAGAGCCTGGATCTCAATGCCGAAGTGTTCACTCATCAGCTCCTTCAGCGCCTAAATCTGGCTCTGGAAGGGGAGATCCGCACTTTGCAGCCAGGGATCCCGGCAATTTTGTTGGCCCATGTGATGGTGGAGACGGCCCGCTACGGGGCAGAGCGGCATCTTTCGGTGGGCAAGGGACTGACGGTGCCCCTCTCGCTGCTGGCGCGGCCCGCCTACCAATACGTGGCTTTGGGTCATGTGCATCGTCACCAGGTGTTGTGTCGGCAGCCGTTGGTGATCTATCCCGGCAGCATTGAGCGAGTAGACTTTGGGGAGGAAAAAGAGGAAAAGGGTTGTGTGTTGGCAGAGGTTACGGCCACAGGGGCCAGCTACGAATTTTTGCCCTTACCCACCCGCACCTTTCACACCATCCGCCTCGATCTCACCCCCTATCCCCCCCAGCAGGTGCAGGCCAAACTGCTGGAGGCCATTGCCAAGGCGCCGGTGGCCGGCTCTATTCTGCGCCTGATCTACCGCCTCCGTCCCGACCAGCTCGATTGCGTTGACGAGCGGGCTCTGCACCAGGCCCTCGCCCCTGCCTTCAGCTACACCCTCGTCCCAGACGTGGTCAGCCCCAGCCGTATTCGCCTGCCGGGCCTGGATCCCAGCCGGCTGGAACCTTTGACTGCTCTGGAGCAGTATCTAGCCGACCGCACCGATCTGGCCCCCTTGCGCAACGAGTTGCTGGCGGCTGCCCGTCAGTTGCTGGCGGAAGCAGCAGATCCCTTGTCGGAGGGGAATGCCAACGGGGAGGAGGCGGATCCTGCAAGCCTTGCTGAAGGGGAAGAGCAGCAATTGCCCTTGTTTTAATGCCCTGCCTCTGTTTTAACCTTTGCCGCTAGTTGAGGGATTCTTAACCGGGTGATCCGGATCACTTCGAGAGGGGGGAAAACGCCAGAGACTAGAGCTGGGTTGAAGACGTTGGCAACGACGGCATCAGCTCACTCACAGGGAACTGGCCAAGGCTGGTGGCATCTCGTCCACCAGTCTTTTTTGTTTTGGTCAGAAAAAGGATCCCGGCCCACAACCGGGATCCCCTGCTGTTTACTTTTTAGCCTAGGCCTTTGCCCCTACCCACTACCCCCGTCAGCGGTGCAAGTAGGTGTAGGCCCGCAGGTTGTCTTCAAAGTGCTGCTGCAAAGCGCGGGCCTGGGCTAGGCTAATTTGGCCCCGTTGCAGGGCGGCTTCGGTGGCGTGGTGCAGGGTTTCCACCAGATCTTCGCTGTTGTACTGTACCCAGCTCAGCACTTCGCCGATGGTGTCCCCCTTGATGACTTGGGTGACTTGGTAGCCGCCGGGACGGGTGCGGATGTGCACGGCGTTGGTGTCGCCAAACAGGTTGTGCAGATCCCCCAGGATCTCCTGGTAGGCGCCTCCCAGAAACACCCCCAGCAGGTAGGGCTGCCCATCGGGATCGTGCAGCGGCAAGACCGAGGTGATCTGCCCGTCTTCGCCAAAGAAGCGGTTGATCTTGCCGTCGCTGTCGCAGGTCAGATCCGCCAAGGTGGCCCACTGGCGCGGCTCCTCGTCCAGACGGTGGATGGGCATGATGGGAAACACTTGGTCGATGGCCCAGCTATCCGGCAGGGATTGGAAGAGGGAGAAATTGCCGTAGTAGATGCTGGCCAGCATTTCGTCCAGATCCAGAAGATCCACCGCCACCGGCTGCCCTGCCTGGTGCTGCTCGTAGGCCAGCGTGCAGATCTTGTCGGAGCAGTTCCAAAACAGCCGCTCCACCTCGGCCCGCTCCCGCAAGCTGAGGGATCCCTCGGTAAATTGGCGCAGGGCGGCTTCTTTGAGCTCCTGGCAGCGGCGATAGTCGGCCACCAGGGTCTCGGGCCGGATCTCGTAGTAAAGCTGATTTAGCTTCTGGATCACCTCGGCATCGGACGTGAGCTGGGTGGGCATGGGATAGGGGCTGGCGGCGTTGACATCCTGCACGTCAAAGACCAGCACCGACTGGTGGGACATCAGGGCCCGCCCGCTTTCGGTCACCAGCACCGGCGGCTGGATCCCGTGCGGCTGCAGGGCACTCAGCACCGTCTGCACCACGGTGGCGGCGTAATCCTCCAAGCTGTAGCTCTGGGAGAAATGGCTGGTGGACTGGGATCCGTCGTAATCAACCCCCAAGCCGCCGCCGATATCCAGATAGCCCATCGGCGCCCCCAGTTTGACCAGCTCGATGTAGATCTGGCTGGCCTCCCGCACGGCCCGCCCATGCACACTCACCATCGAGATCTGTGAGCCAATGTGGTAGTGCAACAGACGCAGACAGTGCAGCTTGCCGGCCTCCCGCAGCCGTTCCACCACCTGCAACATCTCCGTGGCCGTGAGGCCGAACTTGGCCCGATCCCCAGCCGAGGTGCCCCAACGCCCGATCCCTTGGGCTGAGAGCTTGGCCCGCACCCCCAAGATGGGATCAATGCCCAGGTGCTCGGCAGCCTGCAGCACCAGCTCCAGCTCCTGCAGCCGCTCCAGGACGATGATGGGGGTGCGCCCCAGCCGCTGGGCCAAGAGAGCCGTTTCCATAAAATCGCGGTCTTTGTAGCCGTTGCAGATCAACAAAGCCCCAGGTGTATCCAGCAGAGCCAGGGCAATCAACAGCTCCGGCTTGGAGCCTGCCTCCAGCCCAAAGTGGTAGGCGCGACCGTGCTTGACCACCTCTTCCACCAGGTGGCGCTGCTGGTTCACCTTGACCGGGTAAACCCCCCGATAGACGTTGGGGTAGCCAAAGCGCTCGATGGCCTGCTGAAAGCTCTCGCAAATCCGCCGCATGCGGTCGGCCACGATCTCGGGAAAGCGAATCAACAAAGGCAACTGCAAACCCCGCGCCACTAGATCCATTACCAGGTGGTACAGGTCGATGCCAGGTTCCTGCTGCTGTAGGCCCTGTGGGGTTACCTCCACATGACCGGCGGCGTTGATACGGAAGTAGGGATCCCCCCAACCGGAGATGCGATAGAGCTTTTCGCTGTCTCGCAGTGTCCAGGGAGAACGAGTCAAAGTCGGCATAGTAGTCCCCCAGATACCGAGATGTAAACAGCGCAGGATTTCTGCACAGAATCCACAATATATTGCTCTATTCCAAGATATGTCAAGATTTTTCCAAGGCAGGGGGGATCCGGCCCGAAACCGGCTAAGCCTTGCCAGATAAGGCTTTGGCCTGGGGATCCCTCTGCAGTTGCTGCAGAACTCAACTCTTTCATTCTCTTTCTTTCGCTGTTTTTCTTTGTTTTTCTCGAGCAAGCTCTGTTTTCCGTCTTGAGACAAAGACAGAGTTGGGATCCCCGTTTTTGCCGAAGCGCGCAGCGAACCCTGCCGGGATCGGCGACCAGTTGGTGAAGAGAAGAAGCCGACTTTTGCGGGAAGTTGCCCCCTCTGGTGCTTGCCAGAGCTAAAGATGGCAGCCCTTGACAGAGCTCCGTGGGCAAGACTAAGGATCGGGGCGGAGAGCTTGGAGCGCCTCAGCCATGGTTCAACTGCCCCGCTGCCGCCGTCGAGAAATGCTGCTGTCGTTGCTGGCTGCTGCCGGCCTAAGCGCCTGCCAACAGGGATCCCGTTCTGGCCAAGCCGGCGATGCTGTCCCTGTTGCCGACAGCCAGTCTTCCGGGGAGATTGTGTTGATCAACGGGGCTGGGGCTACCTTCCCGGCCCCTCTGTATTTGCGCTGGTTTTCCGACTACCGCCAGGTGGATCCCAAAGTGGAAATCAACTTCCAGCCGGTGGGCAGTGCCACCGGGATCCGCCAATTTATCGACCAGACGGTGGACTTTGCCGCCAGCGACGTGGCCATGACCGATGCCGAGATTGCCGAGGTGAAGCGGGGCGTGGTCATGATCCCAATGACAGCAGGCAGCATTGCCGTTGGCTACAACCTGCCCGGGATCCGCTCCGGCCTCAAGCTATCCCGCTCCGTCTTGGTGCAGATCTTCCGCGGCCAGATTACCCAGTGGCGGGATCCGCAGATTTTGGCCCTCAACCCCGATTTGGAGCTCCCCGACCTGCCCATCGCCGTCTGCTACCGCTCCGATGGCAGCGGCACCACCGACACCTTTACCCGCCACCTGGCTGCCATCGACCCCGCTTGGGCCGCCGAGATTGGTGTCGGCATGTCCTTGGAGTGGCCGGTGGGGATTGGGGTCAAGGGCAATGAGGGCATGAGCGCCCAGATGCTCTACAGCGAAGGGGTGATTGGCTATGTGGAATCGGTCTACGCCCGCGACCTGGATCTATCGGTGGCGGCCCTGGAAAACCGCCGCGGCGAGTTTGTCCTCCCCACCCCCGCAGCCTCGGCCCTGGCCCTGAGCGAAATCGAGCTGCCTGAGAACCTGCGGGCCTTTGAGCCGGATCCGTCCGGCGCCGGGGCTTATCCTATCGTCACCTACACCTGGATCCTGGCCTACCGCCAGTACCGGGATCCCGCTATTGCCACTGCCCTGCGGGCGGTGCTGCGCTGGGCCCTCAGCGAAGGACAGGCTCTGGCCGAAGCAATGGGCTACCTGCCCCTGGCCGAAACCGTTGTGGCCCGCAGCCTGGAAGCCCTGGAGCTTATCCAGAGCTAGCCGCCCTTGCCCCAAGCGGCCCTGGAAGCAAGGCCCCGGCAGGTACGGAGATCCGTAACTGCTCTGCCTTCCAGTTGCCAGAAATGGGCGGCATTCTCGCCCTGACCGCAATGCCCTGCTGGTTAGGATCGACCCAGAAAACGGCTAAATACCTGCTGAATTTTCACGGATTGGCTGCCCAAGCTACTTCATACAGCCTGGCGGCGGTAGCCGAGGTAACGTCTTGAACAAAAGGAGAACAAGGAGCCGATGGGAAAAGTTGTAGGAATTGACTTGGGCACAACCAACTCGGTTGTCGCCGTAATGGAAGGGGGCGTCCCCACTGTCATTCCCAATGCCGAGGGGAGCCGCACTACACCCTCGGTGGTCGCTTTCACCAAAGATGGGGAGCGCCTGGTGGGACAGATGGCCCGTCGCCAAGCGGTGCTCAACCCCGAGAACACTTTTTACTCCGTTAAGCGCTTCATCGGGCGCAAGTACGATGAGCTGAACGTCGATGCCAAGCGGGTCTCCTACCAGGTGCGGCGGGACGAGCGGGGCAACGTCAAGTTGTACTCACCCCGCATGAACAAAGAATTTGCCCCCGAGGAAATCTCGGCCATGGTGCTGCGCAAGCTGGTGGACGATGCCAGCCGCTACCTGGGCCAACCGGTTACCCAAGCCGTCATTACCGTCCCTGCCTACTTTAACGACTCGCAGCGGCAGGCCACCAAAGATGCCGGGAGGATCGCCGGCTTGGAAGTGCTGCGCATCATCAACGAGCCGACGGCGGCTTCTTTGGCCTATGGCTTGGACAAGCGCAACAACGAGACCATCCTCGTCTTCGACCTGGGCGGTGGCACCTTCGACGTGTCCATCCTGGAGGTGGGAGATGGGGTCTTTGAGGTGAAAGCCACCAGCGGCGATACCCAGTTGGGTGGCGACGACTTCGACAAGAAGATTGTCGACTGGATGGCCGAAGAGTTCAAGCGCATGGAAGGGATCGACCTGCGGCAAGACCGGCAGGCCCTGCAGCGGCTGACGGAAGCTGCCGAGAAGGCCAAGATCGAGCTGTCCAGTGTCTCCGAGACTACCATCAACCTGCCCTTCATCACCGCCACTGCCGATGGTCCAAAGCACCTGGAGCTGAAGCTCTCCCGAGCCCAGTTTGAACACCTCTGCGCCGACCTGCTGGAGCGCTGCAAAGGGCCGGTGGAGCAAGCCCTGCGGGATGCCAAGCTCACCAAGGCCGACATCAACGAAGTGGTGTTGGTGGGCGGCTCCACCCGCATCCCGGCGGTGCAGCGGCTGGTGAGAGAGCTGCTAGGCAAAGAGCCCAACCAAACTGTCAACCCTGATGAGGTGGTGGCCGTGGGTGCTGCCATCCAGGCCGGTGTGCTGGCGGGCGAGGTCAAAGATGTGTTGTTGCTGGATGTCACCCCCTTGTCTTTGGGGGTGGAAACCCTGGGCGGTATTGCCACCAAGCTGATCCCGCGCAACACCACCATCCCCACCCGCAAGTCGGAGATCTTCTCCACCGCCGAAGATGGGCAGACCTCGGTGGAAATCCACGTGGTGCAAGGGGAGCGGGAGCTGGCCCGCGACAACAAGTCCCTGGGCCGCTTCAAGCTGGACGGGATCCCGCCGGCTCCCCGCGGTGTGCCGCAGATCGAGGTGACCTTCGACATCGACGCCAACGGCATCCTCAAGGTGACGGCCAGAGACAAGGGCAGCGGCAAGGAGCAGAGCATCTCCATTACTGGCGCCTCCACGCTCGATAGCAAAGAGGTGGAGCGGATGATTGCCGAAGCCGAGAGATACGCTGCCGAAGACCGCGCCCGCCGCGAGAAAATCGAGCGCCGCAACAAGGCCGATTCTCTGGCCTACCAGGCTGAGCGGCAGTTGAAGGAGCTGGGAGACAAGATCTCCTCCAGCAAGCGCAGCCAAATCGAGACCTTGGTGCGAGAGCTGCGGGAGGCCATCCAGCGGGATGACGACAGCGCCATCCAGAGCAAAGAGCGGGAGCTGCAGGAGGCCCTTTACGCCATGAGCAGCGAGCTCTATCAGCAGCCCGGCGCCGCTTCGAGCTCTCCCTCTGGCTCGGGGACGACCTCCGGCGGCAGTGACGACGTCATCGACGCCGATTTCACCGAGACCAAGTGACAACAGTGGGATCCCTCTGCGGCCCCCTGGTTCAGGGCGGATCCCACCCTTATTCACAGCACCGATAATGAGGAGGGACGGGATAGGCGATGGCGTCTAGCCCGCCTTCTTCTCTTTGTGTCAACGGGTCGGAAGCCAACTGCTTGGGTTTCTGCCCATTCTCAGCAATTTGCCTGCGGACGCCTCCATGCAAAACTTTAAGGACTACTACAAGATTTTGGGGGTCAGCAAGACGGCCACCGCCGACGAGATTAAGCAGGCCTATCGGCGCCTGGCAAGAAAATATCACCCGGATGTTAACCCGAACAACAAAGCTGCCGAAGAGAAGTTCAAGGAGATCAACGAAGCCTACGAAGTTCTCTCGGATCCCAGCAAGCGCCGACAATACGACCAATTCGGCCAGTACCACCAGCAGGGTGGGTTCCGCTACCAGCGGGAGACCTACAGCCAGCCTTACAGCAGCAGCCCTTTTGCCGATGCCCCCTTCAACGAAGACTTTGGATTTGGTGGGGGGGGTGTCGATTTCAGCCAATTTGACGATTTTCAAGACTTCATCGATCAACTCCTGGGCCGGGTGCGCAACTCAGGCGCGGATCGCAGCAGCAGCTCCTCCAGCCCCGCCAGCAACGCCAACTACGATGCGGAGGCCACCATCCAGCTCACCATTCCCGAAGCTTTTGAGGGGGGCAAACGCCGCCTACGGGTGGGGGGGAATCGCACGTTGGAGGTCAATCTCCCTCCTGGGATCACACCGGGGAAGCGGATTCGCCTGCGCGGCCAAGGCCACCCCAACCCTAATGGGGGTGCTGGCGACCTGTATCTCAAGATCGAGCTGAAGGAGCACCCCTTCTACCGCCTTGAGGGGTTTGACGTCTACTGCGACTTGCCCATCAGCCCCAGCGAGGCCGTTTTGGGCGCCCAGGTGGAGGTGCCCACCTTGGATGGGGTGGTGAAGCTGCGCATCCCACCAGGAATGCAGCCAGGGCGAAAGTTGCGCCTAGCAGAGCGGGGTTTTCCCAAGGGCAACGGGGAGCGGGGCGATTTCTACGCGGTAGTTCAGATCTATTTGCCCACCCGTGTTTCGGAGGAGGAGCGGGAGCTCTACGAAAAGCTGCAACGGGTTCAGTCCTACGATCCCCGCGCCGCCCTCAAGCTCTAGCTAGACAATTGGAGAGCACGATCCAAAAGCTCCATCGGGTGATAAATGGGGATCCCAGCCTTGCCCTGCAGGTGCAGGTGCTTCTGAATTTGCAGGCGGCAGCCGATATTGGCAGAGACGATCCCCTGGGCACCGGTGTTGAGCAGGTTGGCCACCTTCTGGGATCCCAGCTCATCTGCTATCTGGGGTTGCAGCAGGTTGTAGACGCCGGAGCTGCCACAGCAGAGGGCGGCATCGACGGGATCCCGCAGTTCCAGCCCCGGAATCTGGCGTAGCAGTTGCCGCGGCTCCTGGCTGAGGCGTTGCCCGTGCAGCATGTGGCAGGCATCTTGGTAGGCCAGCACCAAGGGATCCGGCTGCAGGGGGTACAGGGGAGCAGTCAGCCCCACCTGAGCGAGAAACTCCTGGATATCCTTGACTTTGGCCGCAAACTGGGCCGCTTTCTCTTGGTAGTCGGGATCCTTGGCCAAAAGGTGGCCGTACTCCTTGAGGGTGTGGCCGCAGCCGGAGGCAGTCACCAAAATGGCATCCAGTTCGTAGCCGGCAAAAGCATCCACCATCCGGCGGGCGAGGGCTTCCGCCTGCTGCAGTTGCCCTTGGTGGTGGGGCAAGGCCGCACAACAGCCCTGGGCCGGCGGGATCACCACCTCACAGCCGTTGTGGGTCAAGACGCGAATGCTGGCCTCGTTCACCTGCGGGGCAAACAGGCGCTGCACGCAGCCGAGGATCAGCCCCACGCGAAAGTGCCGCTTGCCCACCGCCGGGATCCGCTCCGGGTAGTGCTTGGGCAGCAGTTGTTCCACCTCCAGAGGGGGCAAGAGGGATTCCATGGCCGCCAGGCGCGGGGAGACTTTTTCCAACCCTTTCCGGACCCAAGCGCCGATCCCCATTTTTTGGTAGAGCCAAAGGGGCCAGAGCAGAGGCCGCAGCCGCTCCGGATAGGGGAAGAGGGAGAAGATGAACTGGCGGTACAGGTGCTCCCAGAGGTTGCGGCGGTAGTTGCGCTCGATCTGCGGGCGGGTGGCGGCAATCAGCCGGTCGTAGCGCACCCCTGAGGGGCAGGCGGTAACACAGGCCAAACAGCCCAAGCAGGTATCGAAATGGGAAACCACTGCTGCCGAGAGAGAGATTTGGCCCTGATTGAGGGCGTCCATCTGGTAGATGCGTCCCCGCGGCGAGTCCGTCTCCTTGCCGAGGACGCGGTAGCTGGGGCAGGTGGTCAGACAAAAGCCGCAGTGCACACAGGCATCAATTAGCTTGGGATCCGGCGGATCCAGGCTGTCAAAACTTGGCCCTTTGGATAAGCTCATTGGCCTTGATTTATCGCGCTCTCAACACAATCATCCGCCTGCCAGGGAGGGGAGTGGCACCTCAGGGCTCCCTTCCGGGAGGGAAGTTGCTCCTGCTGCTGTTGCAGCTTTTTGAGCTAGGAGTTCACCCAGCCAGTTTTTGAGACCATCGGCCTCCAGCAGGGATCGGGTTGTCGTCTTCTTGGAGAAAGGCCAGCGCTGGCCGCAAAGACTCGACCGGATCTGCGCTGGTGCCGCTCCCCGGTTCTTTGCATCTTAATCTCAGAACAGCATCCAAGCGCCCTGTTGGCCCGTATTACCCTGGAAAAGGGACACTTGCCCACCATCCAAAACCGTGAACTGGCGATCCCTCCTCACTCCTAGTTTTTGGGCAACGGCTCTTTCCGCTCTCTGCCTGCCCAGCACTGCTTTTGCCCAGGCCAACCTGCGGGAGCTGCCCCCCGATCTGGCCGAACAGCTCACCACGGAGCAGATCTTGCAGGCCTGTGCCGCCAACCAAGCAGACACCCTGCCCAGTCCCTTCCCGGACGTGGTGCCGACCGATTGGGCCTACAAGGCAGTGCTTACCCTCTACTACTGCGGCGCCTACCGGGGGGCCATTCCCCCGGAGAGCTTCCGGCGCTACCTGGAGCAACAACGGGGATCCCAAACTTAGCTCCCCGTCGGGTACATCTCCTGGATAAGGTGAGCATAGCGCTCGGCTACTGGGTTGCGCTTAATTTTCAGCGTCTGGGTCAGGAGGCCATTTTCCACGCTCAGGGGCTCTGGCAAAAAGCGGAAGTCGGCAATTTGCTCGTGGGGCCGGTAGCCGGGACGTTCCTGGATGCGGGTTTGCACCTCCCGCAAGATCAACGTGCGCACCTGCGGGTGGGCCAGCAGCTCGGCCTCAGCAGCCGGGATCCCTTGCTCGGCGGCCCAAGCCTTGAGGGCCTCCAGGTTGGGGTAGATGAGGGCAGCCAGTTTCTTTTGGTCTTGGCCGACAACTACAATCTGACTGATGTAGGGGGATTGCAGGCAGGCATCTTCCAGCGGCTGGGGCTCGACGTTCTCTCCGTTAAGCAGCACAATCACGTCCTTGGCCCTGCCGGTGATCACCAGTTGCCCGTCGGGGGTGAGCCAGCCCAGATCCCCTGTTTCAAACCAGCCGTCGGGGCTGAGCACCTGGGCGGTGGCTTCTGGATTGTTGTAGTAGCCCATCATCACCTGTGGCCCCCGTGCCAGGATCAGCCCTCTTTCTCCCGGCGGCAGCGGCTGCCGGGTTTCCGGATTCACAATGCGAAACTCCGTGCCTGGCAAGGGGGGGCCAGCTGTGCCGCGCACATTGTTGTCGGGACGGCGCGCGCACAGCACTGGCGAGGTTTCGGTAAGGCCGTAGCCGTTGAGGATGGAAATGCCCACCACCTCGTAAAACAGATCCAGATAGGCGGGCAGGGATCCGCCGCCGCTGATGGCCTGTTGAAAATTGGGGCCCAAAGCCTGCCGCACCTTGCGGTAGATGAGCGCATCGGC
>NZ_JANSJN010000001.1:4761-6484 GCF_047462555.1 Synechococcus sp. B60.1 | reverse complement strand
GGGCTTTTTTCCTTCAATTGTCTCTGGATCCCTTCGTAAACCGTCTCCCAGATGCGGGGCACTGCCACCAGATAGTGGGGCTGCTCCCGTTGCAAATCCTGCTTGATAAAGCGAGGGTTGGTATAGACCAGCGTACAGGCCTGGCTGAGGAGAAAATACTCGCAGGCCCGCTCGTAGGAGTGCCAGGTGGGCAGAATGGTCAGCACCTTATCCCCAGGCCGGGGCTGTACAACCACACTCAAGTTCTCCACCTGGTGCATCAGGTTGCCGTGGCTGAGCATCACCCCCTTGGGGCGACCGGAGGTGCCAGAGGTGTAGATGATGGTGGCCAACTGGGATCGCTCCAGCCGCGGCGGCTCGTAGCGGCCTTCCCGCCCTTTCTGCAGCCACTGAGAGAAGTTCAATACTCCTGCCTCTTCTTCATCGGAAAGCAGCAGCAGCCGCTCCAGGCCCAGCTCCTGCACAACCGGCTGCACCCGCCTCAGGGTCTTCACATCCTGGGCAATCAAAGCCGTGCTGCCGGAGTGACGCAAAATGTAGCCCAGCTCAGCCGGATCCGCCACGGCGCTGCGGGGCACATTGACCGCTCCCGTAAACAGCGTGGCCAGATCCGCCATCAGCCAGCGGGGGGAATTCTCGGCAAAAATGGCCACCCGATCCCCGGGGCGAATGCCCAAGGCCTGCAAGCCGGCAGCCAGCGTCTGAATGCCGCGGAACAGTTCCCCATATGAAATCTCAAGAACCGGCTGGGCATGGGGATCCCTGAGGGCAATCTGATCAGCAAACTTTTCGGCCAGGACTTGCCAGACGTTGAGTAAAGTCGTCCCTGGGGCGGTGGGAGTAGCAGCAGCGGAGACAGTCGCCATAAATCTGTACCCTAAATCACATTTACAGTCTAGTGAACTTGAGCCTTTTCTCCGGCTCCTCCTAGGACAGTTCTCAATCTGTCACCCAATCCAACCCCGTCCCCTTGGGGGGAAAAGGTAGGGATCAACGAGCTTCGACAGCCCCACCAGGGGTGCGTGAAGGAGAATTGCCAGATCTTTATAAGGCAAAATCCGAGGTTTGCTTTTCTATCCGTATTTCTCGCGATGATCTTATGGGCACAAGGCTGGCTATCTATGAGCAAGTTCAGGATTTACATCAGTTCCAAGAGCAACCGAAAGTTCTTGTCAGTCGAAACTGTCCTTCGGTAATTGTGGCAGATTTGCTAGACCTGACAAGACTAGAGCTTTATGTCGGGCTTGGCTTTCCCCTATCCGATCTACCAAATGATGAAAGAATCTTAACTCGTGTTCACGTGATGAATAGAGATACTTTTAAAGATAAGTTGAATGTTTTGATAGCCAAGCGAGATGGTCAATCTACGAGTCAGGAGTTCACTTTCTTGTTTTTCTTTTAGGGAGCAGAAACGAGATAGCGTTTTCCAACATGTTGTGGTAGTTTAGTAATGAATCTCAGATTCTGGACTCATACTAGGTTCGACCACACCATATCTAATATCTAGATTATGGACGGGTAGGTCAAGAAAGCACGAACTCGGGCCGATAAAACTGCAGCTCCGCCTGTGCTTCTTGGGCCATCTGTTCCCGGTAGGCCAGAGGGGCAATCACTTCGCCGTTGGGTCGCCAGTCCCGCAGGCGCATGGTGAAATTGGTGTCTCCCACCCGCACATAGGCGCGGAAGTAGCGGTCGCTGGCTGGCCTCTGCCGGAGAATGTGCA
>NZ_JANSJN010000001.1:2696-4661 GCF_047462555.1 Synechococcus sp. B60.1 | reverse complement strand
AGGGTCAGACCAGGGCACCACTGTCAGGCGAGGCGAGCGAATGCGATCCAGGCGAAAATTGTGCCAGCCCAGGGATCCGGCAGCCTGCGGGAGCTGACCAAAGGCCGCCAAATACTTGGCGCGGCGGGCATAAAACAGGCAAACCGGGTAGGTGAAAACCCTTTGGATCCCGTGCTGGCGGGTTTCGTAATCAAAGCGGATCAGCCCTGCCGCCGGTTTTGTCCAGAAGGCCTCTAGCTGGTTTTGGTATTCGTCCACCCGCTCCTGCTGTTCGTCGGAGAGGATGTATTCAAACCAGACAAACAGCCGCCGCTGCCGGTGTTGATGACCTCTCCAGATATCGTCCAGCAACACCTGCACATCGGGATGCACAAAGGCCACGTCGCTGAGGACGTGGTAGATCTGCTCAAGCTGGCCGCCCGACAACGTCAAGGCCGAGGCAGCCGTCGGCAAGGAGGGGCGATCCCCGGCGGCGCGGCAGCGAAAGTTATCTCTTCGCTTGGAGTTGGCCTCGATTGGCTGCAGCCAGCCCCGAGCGGCCAGGTAGTCCAGCTCTTTGCGCAGGGTGCGGTGGGTCTTGAAAAAGGGCCGGCTAGCCAGCAGCGTCTCCAGATGGGGAACTTCGGCTTTCAAGACGGCCACCAGGTCGGGATCCTTTAGCCAAAAGCTCAGGGGCTTCTGGCAAATGCAGCCGGGATCCGGGCAGGCGATCCCATGGGGCAAATCCTGCTTGGGGTGGTGGTTCGAGAAGAGGCGATCCCGAAGGTGGGTGTAGCCAAAGGTCTCTGGCAGATCCGGCCAACGGTTTTCGCCATAGAGGCACTGGAGCAGCACCCACAGACGCACCGCCCGCTCCAGGCGCTCTGGCAACTGTCCGCCCGCCAGCCAGCGCAACACCTCCACCGTCAGAGGCAGCTCGTTCATCTCCTCTCTCTCCTCCAAAGCCAGCCCCAGCGCAGGGCCCGATCCCTCCACTCCTACTCTGCCAACAATTGGAAGCTCCCGATTCCAATCTTTTCCATACTGGAGCCAGTCTGTTGTCATTTCGTCCCCATTGCTATGGCTGCTGTAGTACTGCAGTTGCGGTCTGGCTATCTGGCCCATTGGCCGCAGAAACCCCATCTTGGCGGGCTATCGTTTCAGGTCATTGAAATCGAGTTGACCCGGCCGGATCGGCTGGTTTTCCCGGAAGACCTGGCCCAACTGCGCCTGCCTCCTGGGATCGATACCCGCTTGGGAGTGGTGCTGAGCGGGCGCGCCCCCATTTGGCTCTACGGCTGGTTGGTGCATGAGTGCCACTTCACCCGCTGGGTGGCCTGCTACGACCCGCGACTGGGGGCAGTGGTGGTCTCCAGCCACAGCCCAGAGGTGCAGGTGGGCGAGATCATCCCCTGGGTGCAGGGCAGGCCAGGCTCAGAATTGGCGGCGGCAGTGATGGTGGTGGGCCCTCCGGATAGCGGTAAAAGCCGCCTGGCCCGCGCTCTTTTCGAGGCCCTGCTGCCCCAGGATCCCAACGTTTATCTACAGCGGGCCCACTGGGATGGGGAAGGAAATTGGACGTTGGATCTGCCGCCGGAAGAAGCCAAAATCCTCAAGCACCGCTACCGGGGACGCTTAACTCCTGAATTTTTCAGCTTCCACGCCCAGGCCATCCTGGCCCTGCGCCAACAAAAAAGCTTGGTGATCGTGGATGTGGGCGGCAAGGTGGATCCCCACAAGCAGCCGGTCCTGGAAGCCTGCTCCCATTACCTCTTGGTCAGCCGGGATCCGGCGGCCATTCCCCTCTGGCATGAGTTTTGTCGGGATCGGGGCAACCTGCGGTGTGTGGCTGTCCTGCACACGGGCCCCTGCCAGGAAGATCTGCCCAGGGATCCCAACCAACTGGAGCTGTGCTGGGATCCCGCCTCTCCGCTGCCCGCCGAGCTAGTGCGGGCGGTGCGAGGCTTGGTCGACTCGGCAGGATAA
>NZ_JANSJN010000001.1:0-2596 GCF_047462555.1 Synechococcus sp. B60.1 | reverse complement strand
GGATGGATCCCGTCAAGCCCCGAGAGCCTCCTTGGCCGCATACATAACCTCTAGAGTGATCTCGGTCAATCCCCGCTCGCGGGCAAATTTTTCGGTGTTGCGCTTCACCTTGCCCCGCACAAAGCCGGGCACCTTGTTCAGCTCCGCCTGGGCCTCCCGCGTCCAGATGAGATCGGAATCGGCGCTCAGGCTCTTGTGGATCACTTCTTTGGTGTCGTGGCCGCCGAAGACCTCCAGCAGGTGATCCTCCATGCCCAGGGTAAAGGAGTTGTAGATTAAGTCCACAACTTGGTTGGCGCCCTCGTAGCCCAAAAAGGGCTTGTAGCCAATGGGAAAATCCTGCACGTGGATGGGCGCGGAGATCACCCCACAAGGGATCCGCAGCCGTTTGCCCACATGCCGCTCCATCTGGGTGCCGAAGATAGCGGCAGGCTCCGCCTGGGCAATGGCATCGGCCACACGGGTGTGATCCTCCGTCAGCAGCACCTGATCGCAATACCCGCCCACCTCCGCCTGAAACCACTCGCCATCGTAGGTGCAATAGCTGCCCGCCCAGACCACGTGGATCCCCATCTCGCGGGCCAGGATCTTGGTGATCGCTGCCGCATGGGTGCAATCCCCAAAAACCACTGCCTTTTTGCCGGTCAGGTTTTGGCAATCGATGGAGCGGGAGAACCAGGCCGCCTGGGAAACATGTAGGGTCTGCTCCTGGATGTAGGGCTCGTAGTCCACCGGGATCCCTTGCTCGTTGAGAACCTGCTGGATTTGGCGGATGAAGCGGGCTGTTTCCACCACTCCCATGGGGGTGATCTCCACGTAGGGCGTGCCAAACTGCTCCTGCAAGTAGCGAGCTGTCATCGGCCCCAGTTCGCGGTAGGGCACCACGTTGAA
This sequence comes from Synechococcus sp. B60.1, assembly GCF_047462555.1. Taxonomy (NCBI): domain Bacteria; kingdom Bacillati; phylum Cyanobacteriota; class Cyanophyceae; order Synechococcales; family Synechococcaceae; genus Synechococcus; species Synechococcus sp. B60.1. Next base: position 1,705 of record NZ_JANSJN010000001.1, on the reverse strand, counting down.
CCAGGCCCGCCCCAGATGCTTGAGATCGTGGACGCTGGCCCCCTGGGGGATCACCAAGTTAAGGTCGATACCCAGATCCCGCAGCAACTTTTTTAACTCCCGCAGATCGTGGGCGTGGTGAAAGCCCAGGCTGGAGATGCCGAGGATGTTGCAGGAAGGACGTTCTGTCTTCTGGGGTAAGCCGTCCAATTCGCCGCTTTTGCGGGCTTTGTTGATGTAGAACTCCACAATCTGCTGCAGGGTGCGATCGGCGGCCTGCAACTCGTTGACCCGGTAGTGGTTGACATCGGCCAGCAGCACGTCGCAGCGGCTGGCCAACTGGGCCTGCCGCACAAAGTGATGCAGATCCTCCTGCAAAATGCTGGAGGTGCAGGTGGGGGTGACGACAATCAAATCCGGCTGCTCCTCGCCATCTTTGCGGACGATGTTGCGAATCACCTTCTCGTCCGATCCCCGCGCCAACACCTGCCGGTCAACGACGCTGGTGGTTACCGGGGTAAAGTCCCGCTCCCGCTCCAACATGGAACGCATCACGTTGAAATAGTCGTCCCCCAGGGGAGCATGCATGATGCTGTGGACATTTTTGAAGGAACTGGCCACCCGCAGCGTGCCGATGTGGGCGGGGCCAGCATACATCCAATAGGCCAATTTCATAAGCAGCCTCTGAAGAAAGACCGAGTAAGAAGAGGAGATCCCCATCCCCTGCCCGCTTCCCACTCGCTGGGAACCTCTCCTGGAATTGTAGAGTGCCCAGCAGCCGGGATCCCTTGCTCGTTATCTCCTGTAACTCTCGACAACAACATCTTGAGAAAATATTGATCATAAAGAAAAACAATGCTTCAAGGTAACTTTTGGTGCGGGGATCCCTCTACCATAGGCCCAAGCTCTGTTCCATCCTGGAAATAGGGACAACAGCCTTGAGCTGGATCCCCAAGCCCTGGCAGCTCGCCAGCCAAGGCGGTCAATTCTGTAGTTTTCGTTGCAGGTTAACTTTTGAATACAAAATGTGTACCTCTACAAACTTGAGCAGAGATTTTGTGTTACCCAGGCAAGTTTCTGGCCGCCGAAGGCAGACTGAGTCTGGAGAGAAACGCCTTCCTGTTTCCCTAGATACAAACCCGGGCAGGAGAGCATGACTGCTGCAGAGAGCGAACACCCTTGAGGTGTTGAAGTGAAAGCTTATGGGCTCTACCACGATTTCTTGACAACGTGCGCGCAAAGCTTCAGAGGAGCAAACGGATTCCATGACTTCCACGTACTTCAAGCCTGCGGCTCACCTGCACGACTGGCTGCAGGCGCCCTTGCAACCAATTCGAGCGGCAATTGATAGCATTGAAGTTAGGGATCTCCGGCTGGCCCACTTTTTGTGTCGGTGGATCCCGGCTCGCTGTCCTTTCGAGCGAGATGTGGTGCTGTTTGGCCACAAAATAATGCACATCCCACCGATGTGCAAGCTCAACCCCTTCTACGATCAGGTGGTAGGGCTGCGCTTCCGGGCTTTGTTGTTCTTGGCAGAACAGGGAGAAGACATCAGCCGCTATCTCTAGATTTGCTCTTGGTTTAGATGATACTTCACAGATATTCACGGGACATAGATTGCTTCTTTTTCTATCAATGGATGGAGTTCGGGGCGCAGAGCCTTGTCGGTGACAAGGTCTAAGGAGCATCCAAGTTTATCTTCCAAGTAGAAGAGCAGACTCAAGTA